>CAMTGL010000074.1 GCA_947071955.1 uncultured Plesiomonas sp. | reverse complement strand
CCGTTAACCTCTCTTTCCTTGCTCGCCATCTGCGGCCAACCCCGCGAATTTTGGTCGGGCAGGCACTGGTGGGTATTGCTTCTGCGTGTTTGGACTTGTCTGACGGGTTAGCATCTGATTTGCGGCATATTTTAAACCGCAGTACCTGTGGGGCGAAGGTTGAGCTTGATAAACTTCCGCTCTCTAAAGAGTTGCTGGCCGTGGTTTCACCTGAACAGGCGGTGACTTGGGCAATTAGCGGTGGAGAAGATTATGAATTATGCTTTACTGTACCGGAAGTTAATCGCGGTCGTCTGGTTTCGGCACTGGCCAATGTGGGGGTGAGCTACACCTGTATCGGGCAGATATCTGGTCAGGTAGGCAAGCTTGAGTTTACCCAGAACGGTCAGCCAGTTGATATCAGTGCGCGCGGCTTTGATCATTTCGGAGAGAGTAATGCGTGAGGGAATCGATAAAATTCGGCTGAGTAATCCGGTGCATTTTCTGGCTGTCGGGTTTGGTAGTGGGTTATCACCTGTTATACCCGGTACGATGGGAACACTGGCTGCGTTGCCGGTATGGTGGCTGTTGTCTCACCTGTCGCTGTCTGTGTATCTGTTACTGACGGTGCTGGCTTTTGTGCTGGGCGTGTATCTGTGCGGAAAAACAGCCGATGATATGCAGGTGCACGACAGCGGTGCAATTGTGTGGGATGAGTTTGTCGGCCTGTTTATTACCTTGCTGGCACTGCCCGCGATGACGTGGCAATGGGTGCTGACCGGTTTTGTGCTGTTCCGTTTTTTCGATATGCTCAAACCTTGGCCAATTCGCTGGTTTGATCAGAAAGTGGACGGCGGTTTTGGCATCATGATTGATGATGTGATCGCTGGGATTATTGCTGCCGCATGTTTATGGCTAAGCCATCAATGGTGGGGATAACTCTACAACACGGGGTTTTGTTGTGACTCATGTGTTGTGAGCCAATTTTTGCATAAATGTCGGCACAAGCAGATAAAAGTAAACTTTTCACCTGTTTGTGCCGGTTTTCTGTGCTAATGGTTTTTATACCGTCTATATTTATTGTAGCTTTTGCTGATATATCGTGATTTGCTGCACAATACCGTCTGCATCCAGCCCGATATCGTGGCGGATCTCATCTTGCGTACCTTGCGGTACAAACAGATCCGGCAGGCCGATATTTAATACCGGTTTACAGCGTGCTGATGACATTAGCGCTTCATTTACCGCGCTACCCGCACCGCCCATGACAGCATTCTCTTCAACTGTGACCAGCAGATCGTGCGTATCGGCCAACTGAGTGACGAGCTGGTGGTCGAGTGGTTTGACAAAACGCATATCAGCAACGGTGGCATTGAGCATTTCCGCCGCCTGCATCACCTCTGGCAGTAACGTACCAAAATTCAGAATCGCTGTTTTTGGTGTCGCAGTGTGAGTATCGGCACTGATTTCACGTAGGATACGGCCTTTACCGAGCGTGAGTTCTGCTAGCGGTTGCAAGGTTGCCCCCGTGCCACTTCCACGCGGGTAGCGCACCGCAGACGGCCCGTTGTGTCGGTAGCCAGTATAGAGCATCTGGCGGCACTCATCTTCATCACTCGGCGTCATGATCACCATATTCGGGATACAGCGTAAGAACGAGAGATCAAATGCCCCCTGATGAGTCTGCCCATCAGCCCCGACAATACCGCCACGATCAATGGCAAACATCACCGGCAGGTTCTGAATTGCGACATCATGAATCAGCTGATCATAACCACGCTGTAGGAAGCTGGAATAAATCGCCACGACCGGCTTATAACCACCAATAGCCAAACCTGCTGCAAATGTCACCGCATGCTGTTCGGCAATGGCCACATCAAAATATTGTTTGGGAAACTCTTTAGAGAAACGCACCATTCCCGAGCCTTCACGCATTGCAGGAGTAATGGCCACCAATTGCGGATCTTTGGCCGCGACATCACACAGCCAGTTGCCAAAAATGGTTGAGTAGCTTGGTAAGCCACCGGTGCTTTTTGGCAGAGAATCTTGGGTTGGATCAAATTTTGGCACGCCATGATAACCAATCGGATCTTTCTCCGCTGGTGCATAACCTTTGCCTTTCTTGGTCATAATATGCAGCAGTTGTGGACCTTTTAAGCTGCGCATATTTTTCAGCGTACGGGTCAGCTCTTCTACATTGTGCCCGTCAATCGGGCCGATATAGTTGAAACCAAGCTCTTCAAACAGCGTTCCCGGTACAACCATCCCTTTAATGTGCTCTTCTGTACGCTTGAGCAACTCTTTAATCGGGGGAAGGCCTGCCAGTACTTTTTTACCGCCTTCGCGGATAGAGGAGTATAGGCTGCCCGAGAGTACCCGTGCCAGATGGTTGTTGAGTGCACCGACATTTTCTGAAATCGACATCTCATTGTCATTGAGGATGACCAGCATATCTGGGTGTACATCACCAGCATGGTTCATTGCCTCAAATGCCATACCGGCAGTCATTGCACCATCACCGATCACCGAGACCACTTTACGGCCCTTTGCTTCGCGCTCGGCGGCAACAGCCAGACCCAGCGCAGCGCTGATAGAGGTAGAGGAGTGCCCAACCGACAGCACATCAAACTCACTCTCCTCCCGCCAAGGGAAGGGGTGCAGCCCGCCTTTTTGCCGGATAGTTGGCATCCGCTCACGGCGGCCGGTAAGAATTTTATGTGGATAAGCCTGGTGCCCCACATCCCAAATAAGGTGATCAAAAGGGGTGTTATACACATAGTGTAGGGCGACAGTCAGCTCAACAGTACCCAAACCAGATGCCAAATGGCCACTGGTACGGCTGACGGAATTGAGTAGATACTGGCGCAACTCATCGCACAACTGAGGTAAGTTGTCTTTTGGGATTAGGCGTAACTCTTCTGGCGTATTTACCAACGCCAACATCGGGTATTTAGCAATATCAAGATTCATCACAAACTCGCGTTGCGCTTTAAGGTTTTATTTGTCGCGCTCAATGATGTAACTGGCGAGAGCTTCCAGTGCTTCGGTATTGTACGGCAGAGTTTGCAATGCGCCTAAAGCTTCTTGGTATAACTCCTGCGCTTTTGCTTGTGCGCCTGCGATGCCAAGCAGGGCAGGATAGGTACTTTTACCTAGTTCAATGTCTGCGCCCTGGCGTTTTCCTATCACATGGGTATCACCGATAACATCTAAAATGTCATCTTGCACTTGAAACGCCAGCCCGATGGCATTGGCGTAGCGATCAAGTGCGGGCAGAGCTGCATAGCCGCGCGAACCGGCGGCCAGCGCCCCTAAACGGATTGCACTGCGAATGAGTGCGCCGGTTTTATGATTGTGGATCTGCTCAAGCTGCGACAAGGTACAGACTTGGCCTTCTGCGGCCAGATCAAGAGCCTGCCCGCCACACATACCGCTGACACCGCTGGCACTGGCCAGTTCACGCACCTGCGCTAAACGTATTGCAAAGGCCTCGGCACTGTTTTTACTGTCGGCTTCTGCAAGTATAGTAAAAGCCAGCGTTTGCAGGGCATCTCCGGCCAAAATTGCATTGGCTTCACCGTAACGGATATGGCAGGTGGGCTGTCCGCGCCGCAAATCATCATCATCCATAGCTGGCAGATCATCGTGAATCAGCGAATAGGCATGAATACATTCAACGGCGGCCGCCGGAGCATCAAGCTCACTGAGCGGAATATCAAACAGTGTTCCGGTGGCGTAGACCAAAAAAGGTCGCAGGCGTTTACCGCCCAGCAGTGTTCCGTGGCGCATCGCCTGCACAATGGCATGATCCTGAAACGGCAGGGTATCCAGATGCTGGCTTAAGATATGGTCAATTCGCTCTCGGTATAAAATTAACAGTTCGGAATAGGGCACGCTTATGACTCACTGTCAGCCGAAAAAGGGGTTAACGCGGCGTTTGGCGCGTTACTGAGCAAAATCTGAACGCGTTGTTCGGCCTGTGTCAGGCGCTGCTGACCTTCACGTGTCAGCACGATCCCTCGTTCAAATGCTGACAAGGCCTCTTCCAGTGATAAATCACCCGATTCAAGACGTGTCACTATCTGTTCAAGTTCAGTTAATGTGGCTTCAAAATCGGTCGGTTTTTTCGCAGCTCTGGCCATCACATGTCAACATTTTAGGGGATCATGGCGCAAAAGTTACCCCAGCCTTGCCAGTTGGTCAAATCAGCTGGAAAGTAACTGTGCGAAAAAGGGCTTTTTTTTCACTTTTATGATTAATTTTCTGCGCTGTGTGCCGATAGCGATCCATAACAGACAAAAAACGAAGCAGAGAACAGACTGATACGGCTGATTTTACATGCGTGTTTATACCAACAGTATGTAAATACACCGAACTCTTGTCTGTTCTCAGAGGGCTGTATTGTGGATTTGGCAACACTCATTGGTTTAGTCGCATCTTTTGGTTTCATTATCTACGCCATGTTCATGGGCGGGAATATCATGGTTTATGTTGATATTCCTTCTGTGCTTATTGTTGTGGGCGGAAGCCTGTTTGTGGTGATGATGAAATTCACCCTGAGCCAGTTTTGGGGGGCCGCCAAAGTTGCGACGAAAGCCTTCTTTTATCGTTCCGAATCGCCTGATGATCTGATCACCGATCTGACGACTATGGCCGATGCCGCGCGTAAAGGCGGATTTCTGGCCCTTGAGGATATGGAGATCACTAACCCATTTATGCGCAAAGCGGTAGACATGCTGGTGGACGGCCATGATCCGGCTACCGTGCGCTTAACACTGACCAAAGATCTGAATCTAACGCTTGAGCGTCACGAGCGTGGCGAGCAAATTTTTCGTGCGTTGGCAGATGTTGCCCCTGCGATGGGCATGATAGGTACGCTGATTGGTCTGGTGGCGATGCTGGCAAATATGTCAGATCCTAAAGCAATCGGTCCAGCAATGGCGGTGGCCCTGATTACTACGCTGTATGGCGCACTGATTGCCAATATGATCGCCAACCCGATTGCCGATAAGTTAGTGCTGCGTCGCGATGAAGAGGCGTTGAATCGCCGCTTGATCATTGATGGTGTGGTGGCGATTCAGAATGGGTTAAACCCACGGGTGATTGAGTCAATATTGAAAAATTATCTGCAGGAGTCAAAGCGCGATCTGATGGATGAGGCCGCGTGATGGACGAACGTCCGGTAAAAAAACGCCGTGCAGCAGGCGCGCCAGCCTACATGACCACGTTTGCAGACTTAATGACACTATTGTTGTGTTTTTTTGTGCTGCTGTTGTCATTTTCAGAGATGGATGTTGAGAAATACAAACAGATTGCTGGTTCGGTGCGCAGCGCATTTGGTGTGCAAAATCAGATTGATCTGCGTGATATCCCCAAAGGTACTAGCGTAGTGGCGCAAGAGTACCGCCCCGGTCGCCCCGATCCTACGCCGCTTAATACTATTATGCAGCAGACCGCTGATGTAACGCTGCCAACGCTCTATTTCCAGCCGGGAGATGCTGATCGATCAGGGGCTAAAATCCCGCGTGAAGAGACCCAGCAAATTGAGCAAAACAGCACCGCGCAGAGTCAGGCGACCGAAGATTTGTACCAGCGTCTGAAGCTGATGGTAGAGCGCGATCATCTCAGTGGTGGTATTGAGCTTGAGATGCTCGGACAACAACTGATTATCCGTTTAAATGAGGGGATGGCTTTTGCCGCCGGTTCTGCATTTTTACAGCCTAAATTTCGGGCAGTGATGGCCGATATCACCCGTTTGGTCAATGATGCGCCGGGTAAAATTTTGGTTGTCGGGCACACCGATGATCGCAATGTCGATACTGCATTGTTCCGTTCGGCGTGGGATCTCTCCGCGCAGCGCGCCGCGTCAGTGGCCATTGAAATGGAAAATAATCCGGCATTTGATTCACGGCGGGTTGAGGTCACTGGCGTGGCTGATACGCAAAACCGTTTCCCGAATGATACTGAAGAGCATCGCCGGAAAAATCGGCGGGTAGAGATTCATATTTTACAGGGCAAAGCTACAGAGGCTGCACCGCTCAAACTATCAGAAGCACAAATGCCGATACCTTTGGTGGATAAACCCGCTGAAACGGCTACCGAGAGTGTGGCTCAATAGTGAGACAGCAACTACGCTATTGTGTATAATCCGCGCCTTCGCGCACTCCTCTCACTTCTTATGTGTTACTGAAAGAATATGAAATTTATCATTAAGCTGTTTCCTGAAATCATGATCAAAAGCGAGTCAGTCCGTCTGCGCTTTATTAAAATTCTGACTGGCAACATCCGTACTGTACTGAAAAGGCAGGATGAAACGCTGGCCGTTGTCCGGCGCTGGGATCATATTGAAGTTCGCTCTAAGGATAATAGTGCTGAAAATTATGTACGTTTACTGGAAGGGTTGATGGAAACACCCGGTATCCACCATGTTCTGGAAGTGGAAGAGAGCGAATATACTGATCTGCACGATATTTTTGAGAAAACATTAGCCGCAAACCGTGCTTTGCTGGAAGGAAAAACCTTCAGCGTACGTGCAAAGCGTCGTGGTAAGCAGAGCTTTAATTCGCTGGAAGTTGAGCGGTATGTGGGTGGCGGATTGAACCAGCACATTGAAACGGCCTCGGTTAACCTGAGCCAGCCTGATGTGGTAGTACGTCTTGAAATTGATGATAACCTGCTGCGTTTAGTCAAAGCACGTTATGAAGGTATTGGTGGCTACCCGATTGGTACGCAAGAGGATGTTCTCTCATTAGTATCGGGCGGTTTTGACTCAGGGGTATCGAGCTATATGCTGATGCGCCGTGGCTGCCGTGTGCACTACTGTTTCTTTAATCTTGGGGGTTCTGCCCATGAGATTGGTGTGAAACAGGTTTCGCATTATTTGTGGAATCGTTTTGGCTCATCCCATAAAGTGCGTTTTTGTGCCATCAACTTTGAACCTGTCGTGGGTGAGATTTTAGAGAAAGTTGAAGATGGCCAGATGGGGGTGATCCTCAAGCGCATGATGATGCGTGCTGCCTCTAAAGTGGCCGAGCGTTTTGGTATTCAAGCACTGGTGACCGGTGAAGCACTTGGGCAAGTCTCCAGCCAGACCCTGACCAATTTACGTCTGATTGATAATGTAACCGATACGCTAATTTTGCGCCCGCTGATTTCACACGACAAAGAGCATATCATCAAGCTGGCTCGCCAAATTGGTACGGAAGACTTTGCCAAGACCATGCCTGAGTTTTGTGGTGTGATCTCAAAAAGCCCAACTGTAAAAGCCGTGAAAACCAAGATTGAAGAGGAAGAGGGCAAGTTTGATTTTGCCATTCTCGACAATGTGGTGGAAAATGCAAAATACATGGATATCCGTGATATTGCAGAGCAGGCTAAAGAGCAAGTTCCTGAAGTTGAGACGGTTGATGCTTTTAGCGCCGGTGAGGTGATTTTAGATATCCGCAGCCCGGAAGAAGAGGAAGAGAGTCCGTTAAAAGCTGAGGGTGTTCTTGCCGGTGTTGAGTTACAAAAAATGCCGTTTTATAAGCTTTCCAGCCAGTTTGATACGTTGGATCAGAGTAAAATCTATTTACTGTTTTGTGATCGTGGCGTAATGAGCAAACTGCAGGCGCTCTATCTGCGTGAAAAAGGCTTTATGAATGTGAAGGTATATCGCCGCGCGTAATGCTAGGCTAGCAATACAAAAAAACAGCACACAGTGGAAGCTTTCTTCCTGTGTGCTGTTTTTTTAGGGTGGTTTTCCTTTCTCATAATATTTTCTCTAATCTCTAATCTCTAATCTCTAATCTCTAATCTCTAATCTCTAATCTCTAATCTTGTCCGTTCTGTTGTATTTGCTGCTGCATAATAGCCTGATATAGTGCCGAGTTTGCCGGTGTGGGAATATTCAATTGACGGGCTTGTTCCAGCAGATAACCGGTAATAAAGGCAATTTCAGTCTCTCTGCCTTTGGCAATATCCTGCTGCATAGAGGCGTAGTTTTCTGCCGTTGCATCAATGACCTGCATCACTTGTTGATACAGCGCATGGGTATCTGCGGGTAATCCGAGGGCATTCATGACGGTAGCCACTTCTGTGCACAGTATTCGGATCTCATCAGGAAACGCGCGCAGCGCCCCGTTACGACAGTTTTTTAACGCAGTCAGCGGGTTGATGGCGCAATTAATAGCCAGTTTTTGCCATAAAAATGGCCGAATATCTTGATGCGCGCTGACGGTAGGCAGGGCCGCATCTAATGTGTTGGCCAGCGCAGTGCTGTAAACATGTCCGCGTGGGTTGATTCCACCAATATGGGTCGCTCCTACACCAGTATGGCGTACAGTGTGCCGGTTGACGCGCAGCGCGCCATGTGTGGTAATCCCCTGTAAAAGCGGTTGTTTTATTGACTGATACATTGCCTCTGGCACACTGCCCATACCGTTGTGTAGCAGCAGTATTGGGCAATCGGCGGGCAGCGTGTGAAGCAGCGTCGGCAGTGCCGGTTGCACGCTGCCAGCTTTGAGCGTCACCAGTAACAATTGGCTGTGTGCCAGATGATCTTTCTGGTTGACCGGAAAAACCTGCGGTACAGCAGGTGGGTGGTGGTGATCCGAGAAAGAATTATTGAGTTTCTCAGTATACGACTGAGAGTTCTCGGCCAGCATACAGTGCCAGTTTGTGTGTGGCTGGCGTAGCCAGCCTTGTACCGAGTGGCCTGCGGCGGCCAGTTTTAGCATCCAGAGCTGCCCGATAGCGCCACAACCGAGTACAGTAATTTTCATCATGGTTTTCCGCCTTGCCTGCAGTTCTGCTATCATGCCAGTTGTTGTTGATTAAGTAGAGAGAGCCGTCATGCCTTCTTTTGATATTGTCTCTGAAATTGATTCTCAGGAAGCCCGTAACGCAGTAAATAATGCGAATAAGGCACTGGAGAGCCGTTATGATTTTCGTAATGTCACAGCCAGCATTGAGTTGAACGAGAAAAACCAAACCATCAAAGTCTCAACTGAGTCTGATTTCCAAGTTCAGCAACTGATGGAAATTCTGCGCAGTGCATTGGTAAAGCGTGATATTCAAAATGGCGCACTTGAAGAACCCGAAGCCTGTGAGCACAGCGGTAAAACCTTTAGCAAAGAGGTGAAGCTCAAGCAGGGAATTGAAACCGAGATGGCGAAGAAAATCGTCAAATTGATTAAAGATTCCAAGATCAAAGTGCAGGCGCAAATTCAAGGCGAGCAGGTGCGTGTAACCGGAAAAGCCCGTGATGATCTGCAAGCGGTAATGGCCCTGATCCGGGCATCTG
>CAMTGL010000073.1 GCA_947071955.1 uncultured Plesiomonas sp. | reverse complement strand
GCTTAATGCGTGCCGAATGATAAAAACCTTTATCTCCGTTTTTCTCAAGTGCCGTGTAAGCCAGTAACAACTCAACCACCTCGGCCCAGCTTAGTGGGGCATGGTTATATTTCACCACATTCGCTAAATTTGGCACATTCAGCGCCCCCCTGCCCAGCATCAAATCAGCACAGCCGGTAAGTTCACGACAACGCAGTGCCGAGGCATAATCGGTAATTTCACCGTTGGCAATCACAGGAATATGCAAACGCTGGCGCAACACACCAATTGCCGGCCAGTTAATTTTATCTGCCTTGTAGCCATCAGCCTTTGTCCGACCATGAATCGCAATCTCCGTTGCGCCCGCCTGCTGTACGGCATCGGCAATTTCCATGCTGTGATCGGTGCTATCCCAACCTAAACGAACTTTTACTGTCACCGGCATATCGTTAGGCACGGCTTCACGCATGGCTTTGGCTGCACGATAAATTAAGTCAGGATCTTTGAGCAGTGATGCTCCGCCGTCACTGCCGTTAACCTTCTTCGAAGGGCAACCACAATTTAAATCGACCCCTTGCGAACCGAGTGCAATCGCACGGGCTGCATTCTCTGCCAACCATTGGGGCGATTGGCCGAGCAGTTGCACCCGAACCGGCGTACCTGATGGCGTAAGCCCACCATGATGTAATTCAGGGCACAAGCGATAGAACAGATGCTCAGGCAAAAGAGCATCAACCACGCGTACAAATTCAGTCACACATAGATCATAGGCATTGATTCGAGTCAATAAATCACGCAGTAACGGATCAAGCACCCCTTCCATTGGCGCTAAAATAACACGCCCCACCGCCATTGCTGCCGGTGTTACCTGAGACTGATCGTGTGGCTTTAACATCATAAAACGGTACTCTGACACTGGTTATGTTTCATCTTTTTTACTGTTGATCATTCAACTGCAGTAACTAGCATGCATGGGAAAAAATAGTGCCAGTGTTTTGCATCACCTGATAATTCCCATTACTGAATTACCCACATGGCCAAATTATTCCTATCCCAGATTATTATGTTACTGATGCCATTTTATCGTACGTGTTTGGGCTTATTCATGATGTGCTCTTCCCAGTCAACCACATCAATTTCATAAACACACTGATCACGTACTGAAACACCGGCTTTATGCATGGTTTCCCGATTACCCGATACCAGTGGATGCCACTGTGGCAGAGGTTTGCCTTCATCAATCAAACGATAAGCACATGTTACTGGCAGCCACTCAAAACTGTGCATGTTGTCGCGGGTCAGTTTGATGCAATCAGGCTCAAACTCAAATCGGTTCTCATAGTTACGGCACTGGCAACTTTGTAGATCGAGCTGATCACAGGCTACGTTGGTGTAGTACAGCTCATCGGTATCGGCATCAATAAGCTTGTGTAAGCAGCACTGCCCGCAGCCATCGCACAGCGCTTCCCATTCGCTATCGCTCATTTGATCAAGGGTTTTAGTTTGCCAAAATGCGTGTTCAGTCATAGTGTTAAATACTTCACTTAAAAGGTTCATACCCCCAAAACGGCGGCACATAATGTTTTCAAAAACGTAAAATAAAGAGCGTTACACTCACGTAAAAAAACGATGCCAGCCATATCAGGATCGCACCAAAGGTGTTTTTTACACGCGTTAATATCACCCAGTATAAAAGCTTATTCGCACGATACGAATAGAAAGAGTATAATCGCGCGCTTTGTGTACGCCGTTGACTAACCGGAGCGATAAGCCACATGAGTACAAGCCTGATCCAGCCGGAGCGCAGCCTCTTTTCTTACCCACGTTACTGGGCAGAATGTTATGGCACAGCCCCTTTCCTGCCCATGTCCCGTGCGGAGATGGATCAACTAGGCTGGGATAGCTGTGACATTATTATCGTGACTGGTGATGCCTATGTCGACCACCCGAGTTTCGGTATGGCCATTATTGGCCGTATGCTGGAGGCTCAAGGTTTCCGTGTCGGTATTATTGCACAGCCCGACTGGACAAATAAAAATGACTTCATGAAGTTGGGCAAACCGAATCTGTTTTACGGTGTCACTGCCGGCAATATGGATTCTATGATCAACCGTTATACCGCCGATCGCAAATTGCGTCACGACGATGCCTACACCCCCGATAATGTAGGCGGAAAACGCCCCGACCGTGCTGTTTTAGTGTACACCCAGCGCTGTAAAGAGGCCTACAAAGAAGCCCCTGTCGTGATTGGCGGAATTGAAGCCAGTTTACGCCGTATCGCACATTATGATTACTGGTCAGACAATGTTCGCCGCTCAGTACTGGTTGATTCGAAAGCCGATATTCTGATTTATGGTAACGCTGAACGCCCACTTATTGAAATTGCCCACCGCTTTGCTGCCGGTGAAACAGTCGAAAATATGCAAGATATTCGCGGCTCTGCGGTGATGCGTAAAGAGGCGTTGTTTGACTGGAAAGGGGTTGATTCAACCCGTATTGATCAACCGGGCCACATTGATCCTATCCCTAATCCGTATATGGAAGATGCCCCGTGTGCAACCGACGCTGATGCAGCAAACGCTGATACCGCAAAAGCAAATGCAGAAAAACAGAACGCCGCAAAAGCCATTGTCGTGCAGCCCCCACGCCCGAAGCCGTGGGAAAAGACCTATATTTTGCTGCCTTCCTATGAAAAAGTAAAAAATGATAAAGTGCTGTATGCGCATACATCACGTATTTTGCATCATGAAACCAACCCAGGTTGTGCCCGTGCGCTGATGCAAAAGCATGCTGACCGCTATGTATGGATCAATCCACCGGCTATTCCACTGACAACCGAAGAGATGGACGGTGTCTTTGGTTTACCTTACCAACGCATTCCGCACCCTTCATATGGCAAAGCTAAAATACCTGCCTACGACATGATCCGTTTCTCAATCAATATCATGCGTGGTTGCTATGGTGGCTGCTCATTCTGTTCGATTACCGAACACGAAGGCCGAATTATTCAAAGCCGCTCAGAAGACTCTATTATCTCTGAAATTGAAGAGATCAGAGATAAAGTGCCGGGCTTTACCGGTGTTATCTCTGACTTGGGCGGCCCGACAGCGAATATGTATATGCTGCGCTGTCAAAGCCCGCGTGCCGAGCAGACCTGCCGCCGCGCCTCTTGCGTCTACCCTGATATTTGTCAGCATATGGATACCAACCATGAGCCGACCATTAATCTCTATCGTCGGGCACGTGATCTCAAGGGGATCAAAAAGATCCTGATCGCATCGGGTGTACGCTATGATCTGGCGGTAGAAGATCCGCGTTACGTCAAAGAACTGGCCAAATACCATGTGGGCGGCTACCTAAAAATTGCACCAGAACACACCGAGGAAGGCCCGCTTTCTAAGATGATGAAACCGGGTATGGGCTCTTATTATCGCTTTAAAGAGCTGTTCGAACAGTACTCGAAAGAGGCTGGAAAAGAGCAATATCTGATCCCATATTTTATCTCGGCACACCCAGGCACGCGCGATGAAGATATGGTCAATCTGGCGTTGTGGCTGAAAAAGAACAAGTTCCGGCTTGATCAGGTGCAAAATTTCTATCCATCACCGCTGGCTAATGCCACTACGATGTATCACTCCGGTAAAAACCCACTGGGTAAGGTTGATTACAAGAGTGAGGATATTGTTGTTGCACGTGGAGAGCGTCAGCGCCGTCTACATAAAGCCTTGCTGCGTTATCATGATCAGGCCGGCTGGCCAATGATCCGTCAGGCGTTACGTGATATGGGGCTAATGCGCCTGATAGGTACAGGCCCTCAACACCTGATCCCACCGGCCTCGGCGCGCGAAATTCAGCATGCTGATAGTATGAAAAAAGGCACACGAGCTGCGCTGACCAAACACAGTGATATTTCCCATCAACGTGGTAACGGTCAGCAAAAAGAGGCCGGGCGCACAGGAAAACCGCAGACTCCGCGCGCAAAAACACAGGGGCACAGTGCCACGGGTACTGCAGCAAACACCCAGCCGGTGAAACCTAACGGTAAAAAAGCACCGACAAACAATATTCAGGGTAAAAGCACACATAAAGAGCAGGCTAAAACCGGTACTCCGGCTGCGTCTCGTGCAAAACCAACCAACCGTCAAGGGCGACGTGCCGCAGAACAAGCGGCAGCTCAATCAACGGCATCTACGCATACACAATCAGCACATGCTCCATCAGGACAAAAACGTGCAGATAAGCGTGTAGCAGGAAATAGCGGGAAAAGTGCCCATAACCACAGCAATAGTGGTCATCAAACACAAGGTAAAGGGGCTAGCCGCGCCAAAAAACCTGCAGGTAAAAAAGTGGGGGCATAATCCACCACATCTTTCCTGATAACCACTATTTTCAGGAGAAATACGGCCGTAAAAACAACAATGCCTGTTCAGCACTCAGTCTGAACAGGCATTTTTTTATCCACTATGAATGAGCCAACGGCTTATTATCTTTTGCTCTCTTGCGCTGATGTACGAAGGTCTCTTTCTGCCAATGTCAGCAATAATTGATCTCCTGCACACAATGGGCCAACGCCTTCCGGAGTACCGGTCAGAATAATATCACCGGCTTTCAGGGTAAAAAAACGGCTCATATAACTGATCAACTCAAGCATCGGTGTCAGCATATTTGCCGTATTTCCCTGCTGACAAGCCAGGCCGTTGACTGTTAGCGAAAAAGACAGATTCTGCCGATCATGTACCGCTGTGGCGGGAATAAAGCCAGATACCGGACAAGATCCGTCAAAGGCTTTGGCCTTTTCCCACGGACGCCCCGCTTTTTTACACTCAGCCTGCAAGGTTCTCAGTGTCAGATCCAACCCGATACCGTAACCCCAAATGGCATCAGCTACCTGTTCTGTGGTGGCATTTTGCAATGGTGCACCAATAAGCGCTGCAACTTCGGCTTCATGATGTACCTCACCAAACCCTACCGGTAATACAACCGGCTGGCGTAAATCACACAATGCGGTATCGGGTTTCAAAAACAGCACCGGCTCAATGGCTTGGGCGCTGCCCATCTCTTTAACATGGTCAGCATAATTTAGCCCGACACACACGACTTTTCCGACAGGAATGGCAAGCGGCGTTCCCTGCCAATCAGTATGTTGATACATAGACAACCCTCCTTAGCTATGAGCCTTTTACGCAATAATCTGATTCAAACCGCTCTGTGGTGGTGATACCACACAGAGCGCTGCCATTTATTGAACCATAAATGGTGTATTCATAAATGATGAAGCGATAAACTATGGCGCAACAATCGCATCAGCCAGCATGCCAACACTGGTCGCAAAATAGTAAGAGCGGTTCCAGTGCATCAGCGTACGGTAATTGTTGTATACCAGCAGAGCCTGACCGTTAATATCATCCGGTAACACCAACCATGCCTGCTGGGTTAAATGCGGTAAAGAGCTCCCATTCGGTAAACTCACACCCAATGCCTGCCACTGCTTCACCGTTTTACCCTGTGCGGTTTTCGTACCCGCCAACTCACGGTTAAAATCAGCAGGAAGCACCACTTTCTCACCCCAGCTTAGCTGATCGTTCCACCCTTCGGTTGAGAGATAATTTGCTGTGGATGCAAAGACATCGAGTACGTTGTTCCAAATATCCTTATGCCCATCACCGTCACCGTCAGCGGCATAAGTCAAAAAAGAGGTCGGCATGAACTGACACTGCCCCATCGCGCCCGCCCACGAGCCTTTCATCAATGCCGGAGAGATATGCCCCTCTTGCTGAATTTGCAGAGCAGCCATCACCTGTTTAGTAAAAAAGACCTCTCGGCGGCCTTCAAAAGCCAGTGTTGACAGTGCAGAGATCACATTCTCTTTACCGGTAAAGCGCCCAAAACTGCTCTCAGTGCCCCATAACGCAATAATATACTGTGGTTGTACACCGTATTTTGCTGCAATCGGCATCAGTTGTGAGTGGTAGCGCTGATACATCTCGCGCCCCTTTTGGATTTTACTCTGGGTCAGGCTTTTTTGCAGATACTGGTCTAACGTTAACTTAAACTCAGGCTGGCCTCTGTCGGCCTTCACTGCTCGCTCTAAAAAATACACATCCGTAAAACCTTGCTCTACCGTTGCCGGAGCAATACCCTGAGCAAGTGCATGTTGCTTGAGATGCTGAATAAACTCGGCAAAGTCAGCCGGTGTACGATCTGCACGAAAGGTTGCCAGTGCTGCGGCTTGCTCAGTTTGCGCAGGAACAGAACGGGCAGACGGCCCCGAAGCACAACCGGCTAATAAAAGACTCATACCGATAAGTGAAAGTAATGAAAGCTTCATTTTTTATACTCTATTTATCACCACATTATCATCACAATAAACACGCCTAACCCTCTAATTCCCGTGTTATCGCCATTTTGTTATGCTTGCTAATAAGCCGCAATCAGCTGTTTGCAACTATTTTGCATCAGGTGTTACTTTTGATTGAAACTCCGCACGATGTTGTTTTAATAAATTCTCTTTTGGCGGAGGAAGTTGTAAATAAAACCCCTGCTCTGCCAGCACGGTTTTCATTTTATTCACATCGGTATGAACTAATTTTCGTGAGCCGTTTAAGGGGAAAAGCATAACTAATTGTGGCGTTCCAAAGCCTTGTAGCAATTCAGCCGGAACCCGTGAAAAATCATCTCTTTTCTCTAGGAATAAATAGGTCTCTTCACGTTTAATACTTTTGTAGATTGCGCACCACATCTCGACGGAATCCCTTATGTTTTCTTGCGTAAGCTGTGTTGTAACTATAACATGTTAAGATAAGTGATTTATATTCTTGTCATGCCTAATATAGCTAGGACGCACAGGAGAAGCGAAACCAATTTATGTCACAATACCCTGTAGATCTGAAAGGGGGGAATTTCACCCTCACTGTTGTCCATTTGCACAGCACAGATCAAAACCAAATTAAGCAAATGCTTTTAGAAAAAGTGCGGCAAGCACCCGCCTTTTTTCAAGGTGCGCCTGTGGTATTAAATGTGGCAAATCTTACTGAATCAGCAGATTTTAAATTTCTAAAACGTGCGATTCGTGAAGCTGGATTATTTTTAGTCGGCGTGAGCGGCTGCACTGATAGTCAACAAAAAGAGAGCGTTCGACGCGCTGGGTTGCCTATTCTGAGTGAAGGTAAGATAAAAGAGCCAAAACCGGAACAACCTGCTCCTGTCGCTCCCGTTATTACGCATACGAAGGTAATTAACACTCCGGTACGATCTGGGCAGCAAATTTATGCGAAAAATTGTGATCTTATCGTCAATAGTCATGTAAGCCCGGGGGCGGAATTAATTGCTGACGGCCATATTCATATTTACGGCGTAATGCGCGGGCGCGCAATTGCCGGTGCGGATGGCCGAACCGATGGCAGTATTTTTTGCCTGAATTTGCAAGCTGAGCTGGTGTCGTTATCAGGGCAATATGCGCTGAGTGATCAGATCCCCTCTTCGGTGTGGCAAAAGGCAACTCGCATTACGTTACGAGAAGATAATATTCATTTTGAAGCTCTTTGAAATAGGCTCTTTTTGACAAGGAACCCCTCATGGCACGTATCATCGTTGTAACCTCTGGGAAAGGGGGCGTTGGTAAAACAACTTCAAGCGCGGCCATTGCCACTGGTTTAGCATTGAAGGGCAAAAAAACCGTTGTTATTGATTTTGATATCGGCCTGCGTAACCTTGACCTGATCATGGGTTGCGAACGCCGTGTGGTATACGATTTTGTGAATGTGATTCAAGGTGATGCCAGCCTGAATCAGGCGTTAATTAAAGAT
The DNA here is from genome assembly GCA_947071955.1 of uncultured Plesiomonas sp. Lineage (GTDB taxonomy): Bacteria > Pseudomonadota > Gammaproteobacteria > Enterobacterales > CAMTGL01 > Plesiomonas. The sequence continues at coordinate 1,560 of CAMTGL010000073.1, read as the reverse complement.
AAGCGGGTTGAAAACCTGTTTATTTTGCCCGCCTCACAAACCCGTGATAAAGATGCGCTGACCCGTGAAGGCGTAGAAAAAGTATTAAATGAACTCGACAGCATGGGTTTTGACTATGTGTTGTGTGACTCACCGGCCGGTATTGAAACCGGTGCGCTAATGGCACTCTATTTTGCTGATGAAGCCATTGTCACAACTAACCCTGAAGTTTCGTCTGTCCGAGATTCTGACCGTATTTTGGGGATCTTATCCTCGAAATCACGCCGTTCAGAGCAGAGTCTTGAGCCGATTAAAGAGCATCTGCTGCTGACGCGTTACTGCCCTGAGCGGGTAACCCGTGGTGATATGCTGAGTGTGCAAGATGTTGAAGAGATTTTGCGTATTCCACTGATTGGTGTTATTCCTGAAAGCCCTTCCGTATTGCGGGCGTCGAACCAAGGTGAACCTGTTATCCTTGATAAAGACTCTGAAGCAGGCCAAGCCTACTTAGATACCGTTGAGCGCCTTTTGGGAAATGAGTGTCCTTTCCGTTTCCTTGACGAAGAGAAGAAAGGGTTTTTAAAGCGATTGTTTGGGGGATAAATTATGGCGCTCCTAGACTTTTTCCTGTCGCATAAAAAGCAGACAGCAAGCATCGCGAAAGAGCGTTTGCAGATTATTGTTGCTGAACGTCGACGTGGAGACAGTGAGCCTCACTACTTACCGGCATTGAAGCAAGATATTCTCGCCGTGATTTGTAAATATATTCAGATTGATCCAGAACATGTCACCGTGCAACTGGAGCAAAAGGGCGACGATATTTCAATACTTGAATTGAATGTCACTCTGCCAGAGGATGATGCGAAAAAGAGCCCTTAATTACCGTATTTTTAATTAAAAAGCTCTTCTACGCATCCGTTGAGTGAGTCAGTTTACGCTGACTTACTCAATAATTTCTGTAAACGCTCGCCCATCAACTCTCCGCGCCATCCCGACAGTAATTCAGGTAGATCCTGATCACTTTTCGAACTGTCAACATGCTCTGTTGCTTTCCATGCAAAGCTCAGTAATTGGTGAATTTGACGGCGTGATGCCAGCAGTTCACTGCTTAAACCGGTTTCCGTTTCCAGAGTACCAATAAACGCTTTGATCTCTTTAAGTGTTGCTTTGTACTCTGGGTTATCTACCAAACGGCTCAGTGCTGCAGGGCATTCACTTTCAGGCAGCTTTTTAGCCTGATCAACCATTTGCAACATTGTCCGGCCATGAAAACGAATCGCCGGATTTTCCAGCTCAAGGTGATTTAAATCACTCATGGTTTGCGGCAAATAACGGGCCACTTTCCATAAACTCAGCTCTTTAACTACAAAGTTAAGTGCCAAATCACGGCGCTGAGCTTCTTCAATACGCCATTTTGCCAGTAAACGTAAACAGGCCAACTGACGCGGGTACAACTGCCATGCATTACTAATATCGCGATAAGCAAGATCTGGCTGGGTAATCTGACTACGACGCCAAACGGCCTGCAAACACTCCGCTTGTACAGCACCCATATGCCCACTCTGCTGCACTTTTTCTAGC
>CAMTGL010000072.1 GCA_947071955.1 uncultured Plesiomonas sp. | reverse complement strand
AATTTAGGCACACCCGATGCACCAACATCGGCAGCGGTAAAACGCTATCTGAGTGAATTTTTGCATGATAAGCGGGTTGTAGATCTGAGTCGCTGGCTCTGGTGCCCACTATTGCATGGAGTGATACTGCCGATTCGTGCACCACGAGTGGCAAAACTGTATCAGTCAGTGTGGCGTGATGATGGCTCGCCATTGCTGGCATTTTCTCGTCAACAGCAGCAGGCACTGTATTCTCAGTTTCAGCAGCAGGGGCATGATATTCCAGTTGAACTGGCGATGACCTACGGCAACCCTTCGTTATCGCATGCTCTTGATCAGCTGCAATCAAAAGGAGTCACGAACCTTGTGGTGTTGCCGCTGTTTCCACAATATTCAAGCTCTACCACTGCCGCGGTGTGGGATGGTCTGACAAAAGCACTGAAAGGCCGCCGTAATATACCGGCAATTCGTTTTATTCGTGATTACCACGATCATCCGCTCTACATTGCGGCATTGGCAAAAAGTATTCGTCAGCATCTGCCAGAGTTGCCGGATAAACTGATCTTTTCATATCACGGTATTCCACAGCGGTATGTGGATGAGGGCGATCAGTATGCTGCCCAATGCCAAACTACCACTGAGCGAGTGGCACAGGCACTAGGGTTGTCAGAAACACAATATCTGCATACCTATCAATCACGGTTTGGGCGTGAGGTCTGGTTACAACCTTATACCGATCATACGCTTAAAGCGCTGCCTAAGCAGGGCATTAAGACACTCGGTGTTGTGTGTCCGGCATTTTCTGCCGATTGTCTGGAAACACTCGAAGAGATTACTGAGCAAAACAGAGAGATCTTTTTGCATGCAGGGGGGCAGGCGTTTACCTACGTTCCGGCACTGAATGCCGATCCTGCACATATCGTGCTGTTACAATCTTTAGTGCATAACGAAATAGAAAATTGGTAGCAGATTAGTGTATTAGGATTCATTCTGTTTACACTATTTTGTGATAGAATTCGCGATATACGCTGATTGTCCACAGCCTTTTCTGGATCTGAACGATGAAATTTCCCGGCCAACGTAAATCAAAACACTATTTTCCTGTCAGTGCACGTGATCCACTTTTGATAAACCAGATGCGTGCAGCAGAAAGTGAAGTCAGTACCGCGTATGTGGTCGGTATCGATCAAACCTTGTATGATATTGAAGCCCGTGTTGATGAAGATTTCTTGTCGCGTAAAGGCCTGAGTAAAGGGCACTCTTCAGTGATTGAAGATGCCGTTGCTGAAGCGCTGTACCGTGAATTAAAAGATCGTAGCCTGATTACGCATGAGTTTGCGGGTGGCACTATCGGCAATACTCTGCACAACTATTCAGTATTGGCTGATGATAAATCCATCATGCTGGGCGTGATGTGCAGCCGTATCGAAATTGGCGGTTACGCTTACCGCTACTTGTGTAACACCTCAAGCCGTTTGGATCTGGATTATCTGCAACCGGTAGATGGCCCAATTGGTCGCTGCTTTGCGCTGATTTCTGAAAACGGTGAGCGTACATTTGCCATTAGCCCTGGCTGTATGGATCAACTGCGCCCCGAAAGTATTCCGGAAGAGGTTATTGCCGGAGCTTCAGCACTGGTACTGACCTCTTACCTGCTACGTTGTAAACCGGGTGAGCCGATGTCAGAAGCTACCTTGCGTGCGATTGAGTATGCGAAAAAGCATAATGTTCCGGTAGTCCTGACACTGGGCACGAAAATTCTGATTGAAGAGAACCCACAGTGGTGGCGTGATTTCCTCAAAGAAAACATCTCTATGGTAGCGATGAATGAAGAGGAAGCGGCAGCATTAACCGGTATCGAAGATCCGCTAGCGGCATCAGATAAAGCATTAGATTGGGTTGATCTTGTGCTCTGTACCGCAGGGCCTGTTGGCCTGTATATGGCCGCTTATACTGATGAAAGTACCTTGCGCCAAACTCAGCATCCGCTGTTGCCGGGCGTGATCCCTGAATTTAATCTGTACGAATTCAGCCGCCCGATGCACCGCGCTGCCTGTGTAACGCCAAAACGTATTTACTCACATATCTGCCCGTATATGGGCGGGCCAGAGAAGATCATGAACACCAACGGGGCCGGTGATGGCGCACTGTCAGCTATTTTGCATGATATGGCAGCTAACCATTACCACCGCAGTAATGTGCCGAACTCCAGCAAGCACGCCTGTACCTTCATGACATACTCCTCACTGGCACAGGTATGTAAATACGCTAACCGCGTGAGTTATCAGGTATTAAACCAGCACTCTCCGCGTTTAACCCGCGGCCTACCAGAGCGTGAAGACAGTTTAGAAGAGTCTTATTGGGAACGATAAACCCTCTTTTTGACACAGAATGTCCATTAAGCCGACAGGAAACTGCCGGCTTTTTTTATGCGTAGGAATTTAGAGCTGAAACGTTACCACTAGTTGATATGCAGTGTTTTTTATGACTAACACGATGCTTTTAACTATTAAAAGCGGATTATATGCTATTTGCATGCTAAAAATGCCGCCGTAATCAAGATGCCCCAAATGATGTAATTAAGAGAGGGAACGATGAAATTAATTTTGCGCCTGCTAGCAGGCATTGCTTTTGGTGTTTTATGTGGTCTTTTTGCACCAGACTTTTTAATCCGAGTACTGATTACCGCTAAGGTATTGATTAGCCAAATGATTGGCTTCACCATACCACTACTTATCCTGTTTTTTGTCACCAGTGGCATTGCCAGCTTGCCAAAGAACTCAGGCAAATTACTGGGGAAAACCGTCGGGCTTGCTTATGCCTCTACAGTCGGTGCAGGTTTCCTCGCTTATCTGGCTTCGGTCGAGATCATGCCAACACTGCTAAGCCATGCTGGGCAGCTTGCCGAACCGATACGTAAATTAGACCCGCTGATGACGTTGCAAATTCCGCCGGTCATGGGCGTGATGAGCGCACTGGTACTGGCTTTTGTTTTTGGTCTGGGCATTGTGGCTACTAGCAGTGCTGAGATGAAAAAATTAAGCGATCAAGGTCGTGATATTATTGAACTGCTGCTAAGCAAGTTTATGATCCCGGCACTGCCATTCTATATTGCAGGTGTATTTGCGGATATGACCGTACAGGGAACGGTATTTGCTACCTTGAAAACCTTCAGTCTGGTTTTGGTGCTGGTGGTTGTGTTGCACTGGTTATGGCTGACATTCCAGTTTATTACTACTGCTGCAATCGTGAAACGTTCACCATTAACCCTGCTTAAAACTATGATGCCGGCATACTTTACTGCACTGGGTACCATGTCATCTGCCGCAACACTTCCTGTGACACTGCGCCAAGCTCAGGTGTGTGGCGCAAGCAAAAGTATCTCCAACTTTGTTGTTCCCCTGTGTGCAAATATCCACATGGCCGGTTCAGCAATCAGTATTGTTACCGTAGCTTGTGCGGTGATGCTGATGAATGGCTACGCACATATCCCGAGTTTTACCGAAATGTTGCCGTTTATCATGATGCTGGGAATTACCATGGTGGCCGCACCGGGTGCACCGGGTGGTGCTGTGATGGCCGCACTTGGATTACTTGGCACTATGCTGGGCTTTAGTGAAGCGATGCTGGGCCTGCAAATTGCTCTGCACTTAGCGCAAGATGGTTTTGGTACAGCTTGCAACGTTACAGGTGATGGTGCTCTGGCGATGTGTGTTGACAAAATAGCAGAGAATGATGGCATTGTGGCTGAAGAAACGCCTATTGTGGCAGATGAGATAGCGTAAACTAAGTTACCAAGTAATCTGTAGCAAAACAAAAAAGAGGTCAGCATGTCTGGCCTTTTTTTATTTGTACGCATTAGTACCCTCTATTTTATGGATATTTTGCGAGGCATTTTGCAAAAATAGGGTATTCACTTCACAGTAAAAAATTTTTATATAAAAAAGTTTATTGTTAGCTGAATACATTATTTAATATAGCGCTTGATGTTGTCATATCCAGTACACAATGTGCTTTTTTCAGATATTGATACGGGTAATGACATTACTTTACTGTCTATTTCGCACTGGCCATTCTGAACGACCGAATCACTGTGATCGGATTAAAGAATGAATCTATGCTCTTTTGGGGTCATTAATGAAAGCTGTTCGTCTACTTGCCGGCTTGCTGGTGTCTGCGCTGGCAATGGCTGCCGTGCCACATGCACTGGCTGCATCCTATCCACTGCCTCCTGTTGGTAGCCGTTTAATCGGCACTGAAGAGATCTACACTGTACCCGGAAATGGTGAATCATTAGAGACCATTGCTGCCCGCTATCAGGTCGGTTTAATCGCCATGCTAGAAGCGAACCCGACAGTCGATCCGTTTCTGCCGCAAACCGGCATGGAGCTGCGCATTCCAACAACTATGCTGTTGCCAGAAACACCGCGTGAAGGGATTGTGCTAAATCTGGCCGAACTGCGTCTTTATTATTACCCGAAAGGCAGCAACGTTGTCGAAGTGTACCCTATTGGTATTGGCCGTGTAGGGCGCTCTACGCCAACCATGGTCACAACCATTATCTCTAAACGTGCTAACCCGACATGGACACCAACGGCAAATACCCGCAAAGAGTATGCAGCTCAAGGTATCTCATTGCCTGCTGTTGTACCGGCAGGGCCAGAAAACCCAATGGGGTTATTTGCACTGCGTTTGGCAAAAGGCAATGGCGAGTATCTGATTCATGGTACTAACGCAAACTTTGGTATTGGCATGCGTGTGAGTGCCGGATGTATCCGTTTACGCCCAGATGATATTGAAGCGCTGTTTGATAAAGTGCCGGTGGGGACACGGGTACAAATTGTCAACGATCCTATCAAGGTCTCGGTAGAGCCAGATGGTAAGCGCTATATGGAAGTGCATCAGCCGCTGTCAAAAAATGACAACGATGATCCACAAACAATGGTGATCCCATTTAGCGCATCGGTACAGAGCTTCATTTTAGACGCTCAAACCGACAATGTTGCAGCAGAAAAAGAGGTTGCGCGCCGTTCAGGTTTACCGCTGGATGTGACTGCACCAAGTGAACCGCAATAACGGTAAGGTAGATATTAAGATCACCACCGTTTAATGCTACCGCCGAGCCTTATGTAGAGGTGGAAATTTGTCGGTATAGTGAGCGTTATCGGTAGATTCGATATCGAGTTAACACTCAAACAAAAGCTGCTATGGCCATGTGCTAAGCAGCTTTTATTATTTATAGCGCATTTTTTGCTTTTATATTTCTCATTGATTGGCCTGATAATTATACGATTTATCACGCAAAAGAATCATCTGATGCCCTTGCACACGCTTTAACCAGCCAATGTTGCCGGAAAATTGAGCGCAAACACACCTCAGACCCTCTGTTAACTCGACTCCCCCTAATACCACCGCTATAATGCCTCGTCTACTTTTCCATACTGTACTCGGGACACTCCGATAACAGAAATATATCGGTTGTGTTCGGTAACTGATACAGCGTGTTATTTTCGTGCTACACGGAAGTGAGCAGCTCATCATACCGAGCACTGAGGATTTTTTTGAGGTAAAAGATGCACGTTTCCGTTGAGACAACTCAAGGCCTTGAGCGCCGCATGACCATCACCGTAGCGGCTGACGCTATCGAAACCGCCGTTCGTAACGAACTGCAGCGTATGGCTAAAAATGTACGTGTAGATGGCTTCCGTAAAGGTAAAGTTCCAATGAGCCTGGTTGCCAAGCGTTATGGCCAGTCTGTACGTCAAGATGTTGTTGGTGAAGTTATGCAACGCAACTTCATTGACGCTATTATCAAAGAGAAGATCAATCCAGCTGGCGCACCAACCTTCACACCAAGTGAAATGGTTGAAGGCCAAGACTTCTCTTTTGCAGTAACATTTGAAGTGTACCCAGAAATCACCCTGCAGGGTCTGGATACCATCGCTGTAGAGAAGCCAGTTGTTGAAGTGACTGACGCTGACGTTGAAAACATGATCGACGTACTGCGTAAGCAACAAGCAACGTGGAAAGCAGCAGATCGTGCAGCAGAAGCTGAAGACCGCGTAACTGTTGACTTTACCGGTTCTGTAGACGGTGAAGTGTTTGAAGGCGGCAAGGCAACTGACTTTGCGCTGGCAATGGGCCAAGGCCGTATGATCCCTGGTTTTGAAGAGGGTATCGTTGGTCACAAAGCGGGCGAAGAGTTCACTATCGAAGTGACTTTCCCAGCTGAATACCATGCAGAAAACCTGAAAGGTAAAGCGGCTCAGTTTGCTATCGTACTGAAGCAAGTTGAAGAGCGTGAGCTGCCAGAACTGACTGCTGAATTCGTACAACGTTTTGGCGTTGCTGATGGCTCAATTGATGGCCTGAAAGCTGAAATCCGCAAAAACATGACCCGTGAACTGAGCACCGCAGTGAAAAACCGCGTAAAAACTCAAGTTCTTGACGGTCTGTTAGCAGCAAATGAGTTTGATATCCCAACTCCGCTGATCGATGGCGAAATTGACGTACTGCGTCAGCAAGCTGCACAGCGTTTTGGCGCACAAGGCAACAAAGCGTTTGAACTGCCACGTGAGCTGTTCGAAGAGCAAGCTCGTCGTCGCGTACAAATCGGCCTGCTGCTGGGTGAAGTTATCAAAACCAGCGAAATGAAAGCAGACGACGCACGTGTAAATGCACTGATTGAAGACATGGCTTCTGCATACGAAGATCCATCTGAAGTTGTTGCATATTACGCGAAAAATGAAGAACTGATGAACAACATGCGTAATGTTGCTCTGGAAGAACAAGCGATTGATGCTGTTCTGGCGAAAGCAAATGTCACTGAAAAAGCAGCGACCTTTGATGAGCTGATGAACCAAGCACCGGCAGCCTAAGTGCTATGAGCCGACCTAAGTATTTGACTTAATTCCGGCTCTTCTGCTATCTATGGCTCGGGTGAAGCATCACTCGGGCCATTTTTCTATTGGGGAGAAGACAATGTCATACAACGCAAAACAGGATGATTTCACCACCCGTATGGCCTTGGTGCCAATGGTCGTTGAACAGACATCGCGTGGTGAGCGATCTTATGATATCTATTCCCGCCTGCTAAAAGAGCGAGTCATCTTTTTGACCGGGCAGGTAGAGGATCACATGGCGAACTTGATTGTCGCCCAGTTGTTGTTCCTTGAATCAGAGAATCCTGAGAAAGATATCTATTTATACATCAACTCACCGGGTGGTTCAGTTACCGCAGGGATGTCTATTTACGACACCATGCAGTTTATCAAACCTAATGTCAGCACCGTATGTATGGGGCAAGCCTGCTCAATGGGCGCGTTCTTACTTGCTGGTGGCGCGAAGGGCAAGCGCTTTTGTTTACCGAATGGTCGGGTTATGATTCACCAGCCATTGGGCGGTTTCCAGGGGCAAGCGTCTGACATTCAGATTCATGCACAAGAGATCCTGAAAACGAAACTGAAACTGAATGAAACGTTGGCATTCCATACCGGCCAGCCACTGGAAAAAATCGAGCGCGATACTGACCGCGATAATTTCATGTCTGCTGAGGAAGCGGTGGAGTACGGTCTGGTTGATGCAGTACTTAGCCATCGCGTGTAATAGCGGCAAATTCCGGAAGCTGATATACACTCAACATTAGGTCTATCAGGTTCCGGGGCTGAGCCCTGATAAGAGGTTTACGAATGACAGATAAGCGCAAAGACGGGTCTGGCAAACTGTTGTATTGCTCCTTTTGTGGCAAAAGCCAGCATGAGGTACGCAAACTGATTGCAGGGCCGTCGGTGTATGTCTGCGATGAATGTGTCGATCTGTGTAACGACATCATCCGCGAAGAGATCAAAGAGCTGTCTCCACGTCGTGATCGCAGTGCATTACCAACACCACATGAAATCCGTAATCATCTTAACGATTACGTGATTGGCCAAGATCATGCCAAAAAAGTATTAGCAGTTGCCGTATATAACCACTACAAGCGGTTACGTAACGGTGACACTAACAACGGCGTGGAATTGGGTAAAAGTAATATCCTGCTGATCGGTCCAACTGGTAGTGGTAAAACATTACTGGCTGAAACACTGGCTCGCCTACTGGATGTGCCATTTACAATGGCCGATGCTACCACATTAACCGAAGCGGGTTATGTGGGTGAAGATGTTGAAAACATCATTCAAAAGCTGCTGCAAAAGTGTGACTATGATGTCTCTAAAGCACAGCGCGGCATCGTCTACATTGATGAAATTGATAAAATTTCACGCAAATCAGATAACCCATCAATCACCCGTGATGTTTCTGGTGAAGGTGTGCAGCAGGCATTACTGAAACTGATTGAAGGTACTGTTGCTGCTGTGCCTCCACAAGGTGGCCGTAAGCATCCACAACAAGAGTTTTTGCAGGTTGATACCTCAAAAATCCTATTTATCTGCGGCGGTGCATTTGCCGGTTTAGATAAAGTGGTTGAGCAGCGCCTAAATACCGGAACCGGCATTGGTTTTGGTGCACAGGTGAAAGGCAAAGATGATAAGTTTGGCCTGAGTGAACTTTTCACCCAAGTTGAGCCTGAAGATCTGATCAAGTTTGGTTTGATCCCTGAGTTTATTGGTCGTCTGCCGGTTGTCGCAACATTAACCGAGCTTGATGAAGCAGCGCTGATTCAGATCCTGCAAGAGCCGAAGAATGCGCTGACCAAGCAGTTCCAAGCCCTGTTTGATCTAGAAGGCGTGCAGCTTGAGTTCCAAGAAGATGCTTTGATTGCTATTGCCAAAAAAGCACTGGCTCGTAAGACAGGTGCTCGTGGATTGCGCTCAATTGTAGAAGCTGTATTGCTTGATACCATGTATGACTTACCTTCTTTAGAAGGCGTGGAAAAAGTCATTGTTAATGAAGCTGTCATTAACAATACCGCTGCACCTACCTTGATCTACGCAAAACCAGAAGCGCAAGCCTCTAACGCTGATTGATGTATGGCTCATCTGCCTTTTTTGTCGTGCTGCGTCAATAAGACAAAACGGGACTTGACAAAAAGTGCCGGTTAGCCGAACGTAAATACAGGCAACGCATTGATAAAGGGAAGGGAAACCTTCCCTTTTTCTTTGTTCTTCTTTTTTCTTTGGGAAGTTATCTGCTTAGCTGTTGAATCCTATTTTTCTGACCCCATATATTCAGATAACAATTATATTTGGCGGAAGCTAAGTCTTAAGAGAGAGTTCTATGAACCTGGAGCGTTCCGAGCGAATTGATATTCCTGTATTGCCTCTGCGTGATGTTGTGGTCTATCCGCACATGGTTATCCCACTGTTCGTGGGGCGAGAGAAATCCATTCGCTGCCTAGAAGCGGCAATGGAGCAGGATAAACAAATCCTATTAGTGGCACAAAAAGATGCCGCAACTGATGAGCCTGCAGCCGCTGATTTGCACCAAATTGGTACTG
>CAMTGL010000071.1 GCA_947071955.1 uncultured Plesiomonas sp. | reverse complement strand
TGATCATTCAACTGGCCGATAATATTGTGATTATATTGATATGGTTATCGGCACAATTATCATTGTAGTGATCGTTATAGCATGGTTATTGTTATAAAAAATACAGGGAAAATGGTGCGGTTATTCGTACTGTTTTCCCTTTTTTTATCGGCAATATGGGGGGATTTACTCTGTCGGTTTGAAAGCGGGTATACTGTTGTTCTCACTTTTACCGCCTACCGTTGAGCCTGTCGGCCACTGTTGACTCGTATACCACTGGTGAAGATCCGGTGCGCAATATGCGGGGCAATATACTGTTGGGGCAATACGGGGTACAGGCAAAATTTAGCGTGGATAACATGAAAGCAAACAGCATGAAAGTTGGCATTATTGGTGCAATGGAGCAGGAAGTAGCCATTTTACGTGGTCAGATTAGCAATCTACAGACCTTTGAGCGTGCAGGCTGTGAAATTTACAGCGGCCAGCTTAACGGCGTTGAGGTAGCTCTGCTGAAATCGGGGATCGGTAAAGTTGCCGTGGCACTCGGAACAACCCTGTTGATTGAACATTTTCAGCCCGATGTCATCATCAATACCGGATCAGCCGGTGGATTAGACAGCAGCCTAAATGTGGGTGATATCGTTGTTTCAACAGAAGTTCGTTACCATGATGCTGATGTTACCGCATTTGGCTATGCCATTGGTCAGTTGCCAAATTGTCCGGCTGCATTTACGGCTGATCAAGCGCTGATTAACGCCGCACAAAACAGTATTCAAGCCAACGGGTTGCATGCCGTTAAAGGATTGGTGTGCAGTGGTGATGCCTTCATTCATGGTGCAGATAATCTGGCCCGTATTAAACAAAACTTCCCAACCGTGACGGCCGTTGAGATGGAAGCGGCGGGTGTAGCACATGTGTGTCATCAGTATCAACTGCCATTTGTCGTAGTGCGGGCAATTTCTGATGTGGCTGATAAAGAAGCTAGCATGAGTTTTGATACGTTTTTACCGATTGCCGCAGAACAATCTTCTAAAATTGTAGCCGCAATGCTGACTGAATTAGCACCTAGCTGCTAAATTGAGCGCATTATGCCGGCTACACAATGACAGCAGGTATTAACTTGGCAAACGTGTTACCGGCAGATGTGCTGCAGTGGTTCGTACTCTTCACCCCGTTGTTTGTTTTGTGGGGAGGGGTTGCATTGCACCTGTTGCTTGCACAGCCCGCACTGGTGTTACAGCAAGGGGTAACTCTCGTTGCTCTGCGTTTACAACAGCGGGTTTTGCACGCTGATAATCCCCCTTTCCAGCAGCAACTGGCAGGCATGCTAAGCACCTTACTGCTGCTCATTCCCATGGCGATTATGCTGTTGGCTCTGGCAGTGCTGGTATGGTCAGAGCCGCTGTTTAATCTGTTGTTACTCTGGCTGGCGTTTGATTGGGCCCGAGTGTGGCCGGATAACCAGCGCCTGAGGCAAGCACTGCACCTGCAACAAAAACATACGGCAAGAACGCTACTGGCCGAAAAGGTGCAACGTGATACAGATGCACTTTCACTGCTCGGGTTGGGTAAAGCCGGCGCTGAAACGCTGCTGCAAGGCTATTTACGTGGCCTGATTCATGTGCTGATTTGGTTTGTGCTGGGGGGGGGCATTGCTGCTTTTCTGTACCGTTTATGCCAGTTGCTGGCTCGGGTTTGGTCACCGTTACAACCGCAGTTTCACTATTTTGGCCGTTTTGCTGCGGCACTGGTTTTGCTGGCCGAGCTGCCGGGCACGCTCTTGTTTGTGCTGCTTTTCATCCCTGGAAAAAATATGCTTTTACGCTTGCGGCGCATGCATGTACAGGCCAAGGCGTGGGCCTATTACCCGATAGGTACGCTCTATACGCAGGTGGGGTTAACGCTTAATATTGCGATGGGTGGCCCGCTGCGTTACCGAGGTATTCGTGTTAGCCGCCCGACACTGGGTGGACAAAATAGCATACAAGCGGGGCAATTGTTGGCGCTGATGCGGCAACTCCAGTGGCGTGCGCTGATTGTGTTGAGCTTAACTTCTTTATGGATACTGCTGTAATGCAAAAGCAATTTTTTTCTGGGATACAAGCACTCTGCGTGGCGTGTAAAAGTGCTGCATTGATGACCCGTATATTGTTCGGCAGTTTTGTATTTTGTGCGCTGTTATCTGCGCAGCCGGCAGACAGTGCGCAGCGGATTATTTCATTATCTCCCTCAAGTACTGAGTTTGCCTATGCCGCCGGTATGGGTGATGCACTACTGGCGGCCAGCAGCTACTCTGATTACCCACCTGCGGCACAACAACTTGAACGGGTTGCCGATCACCGAGGTATCAATATTGAGCGAATTTTGCTGTTAAAACCCGATTTGGTGCTGGCGTGGAAGGGCGGTAATCCGGCGCGGCCACTGCACCAATTAGAGCAGTTGGGCATTCGGGTTTTGTATATTAATCCACTGACACTTGATGATTTGGCCAGTGAGCTAGATGTGCTGGCCAAAGAGAGCCCACAACCGGCTGTTGCCCGTGAAAGTGCGGCGCAGATCCGTGCGCAGTTGGCCGATTTGCGTCGACAGTATGCGCGGGAAAAACCGCTGAATGTTTTTATCCAGTACGGCACGCAGGCGATGTTTACTCCAGCCAAGGGCACGCTACAGTCAGAAATTGTGGCGTTGTGCGGTGGTAAAAATATTTTTTCCGACAGCAGTATTAGTTGGCCGAAAATCAGCCGAGAGCAGGTTTTACTGCGTAAGCCGGATGTTATTTTACTTCCCGGCTCAGCCGACAGTGCTAAGCAGGTGCGGGCATATTGGGGAAATATGCTGAATGTGCCAGTAATTTCAGTTGATGAAGCCCTGCTCAGCCGGAACGGGCCGCGTATGGTACAAGGTGCGCAACAGATTTGTCAGGCGTTGGCAAAAATATCACCTATATCATGATTTTTTAATAAGCCCATTGCCAGCCGTTACGCAAACGCTAAAATCGCCGCTCCTGATTTTTAACCGACACAATGAGAGTCAACGAGCACATGCTGTATTTTTTCGACATGTTAGGCACGGCGGTATTTGCAATTTCGGGTGTACTGCTGGCAGGCCGTTTGCGGATGGACCCTTTTGGTGTTGTGGTACTTGCGGCAGTGACTGCCATTGGTGGCGGTACGATCCGTGATATGGCGCTGGATGCTGGGCCGGTTTTTTGGATCACTGACCCTTTCTATTTGGTGGTAATTTTTGTTACCTGTGCGCTGACTATGCTGTTGGTACGTCGCCCACGCAACATTGCATGGTGGATTTTACCGGTACTCGATGCGATTGGATTGGCGGTCTTTTTGGGTATCGGCGTAAATAAGGCGCTGGCCAATGGTGCTGGGCCTATGGTTGCAGTGGTGATGGGCGTGATTACCGGTGTTGGCGGCGGTATTATCCGTGATGTGTTGGCACGTGAAGTGCCAATGGTCTTGCGTACCGAGATTTATGCAACCGCTTGTATTGTAGGGGGGATCTTACATACCAGCGCTTTACAGTATGGTATGGCCTCCCAAACGGCGATGTTATTGGGGTTATTTGCAACTTTAGGTATCCGTTTAGCGGCAATTCGCTGGCACCTGAAATTACCTACATTCAGAATTGATTAAGTAGGATTTGTATGAATAACATTAGCTTATAAACGCGTTTTTTTGATTTTGTTGTATTAAAAATCAGCAACTAGCACGATGAGTAGTAGACGCATCGGTTGTGATTCCCTATAATTGCGCTCATTCGGCCCCATAGCTCAGTGGTTAGAGCAGGCGACTCATAATCGCTTGGTCCCCCGTTCAAACCGGGGTGGGGCCACCAAATAAAACAAGGGCTTAGCTGCATATGTAGCTGAGCCCTTTTGTTTTTTTGCTGTTTTTGGCAGCATAACTGCCACTTTACATCAAAAATAGCAGTATGTTTTGGCTACCAAAAGTGGGTTTAAACCCGAACTTTACGCTTAACGTAACGCTTAAACGCCCCTTGTTTGAGTGGCGGATAAATCAGTGATTGCGTTGATATCGCTACAAACGCAACTCTTCTAGCGCGTAGTCATTGAGAATATCAATACTTTTTAGCTCACGTTGCAGACGATACTTGTCTTTTAACGCTTCAATCTCACGCCATTTCCGTTTTTTTTGCTGCTGTTTCCCTCCACGTGAAGCCTTATCACTGATTTCAGTTTCGTCGAAGAAATACCCTTCCATGGTCACCTCGTTACGTGGTTAATCTGTATTGGTAATAGCACAGCAATATTAAAAATAGAATAAGTTAATGACGGTTTTGTTGAGCAAAGGTGAAATATTTTCGAGGGTGTGATCAGTGCCCTTTTCGGCAATAAAAAAGGTGCGTAATACGCACCTTTTTGCACTGTTTTTCAGCCGTTTTTGCGTTGTATCGGAAGATTACAAACGCGCGCTAATCATGGTTTCCAGTTTACCCTGATCGACGGCAAATTTACGGATACCGTCAGCGAGTTTTTCCACGGCCATTGGATCTTGGTTATGCTGCCAGTAGAACTCTGACTCGGTCATTGCTGTAGGGCGCGGTAAAATCTCACCTTGATAAGCCAGCTTACATGGTAGCTCGCCTTCAGCCTCTGCCAGCTCTTGCAACAGGTTCGGGCCAATGGTTAGACGGTCACAGCCGGCCAGTTCAGTGATTTCACCGATATTGCGGAAACTTGCGCCCATGACCACCGTATTATAACCATGCTGTTTGTAGTAGTTATAAATATTGGTTACTGAGATCACGCCCGGATCATCGTGTGGTGCAAAGGTTTTGGTTTCGGTATTGGCTTTGTACCAATCCATGATCCGACCAACAAATGGAGAGATCAGAAATGCGCCAGCTTCTGCACAGGCACGCGCTTGTGCGAAAGAGAACAGCAGTGTCAGATTACAGTTGATCCCCTCTTTTTCCAGCACCTCTGCAGCTTTAATTCCCTGCCATGTAGAGGCTAACTTGATCAAGATACGATCATTGCTGATACCCGCTTCATTATATAAGCGCATCAGTTTACGGGCTTTAATCAAGCTGGCTTCGGTATCGTAAGAGAGGCGAGCATCCACTTCGGTGGAAATACGGCCTGGCACTGTTTTTAGAATTTCCAAACCAATATTGACGGCCAGCTTATCAGCGGCATCGACAATTTGCTGGGTGTGGTCACTGCTCTGTGCTTTAGCATAAGCAATAGCATCATCAATCAAGGGCGCATAATCAGGAATTTGCGCAGCATTGAGAATTAATGATGGATTGGTTGTCGCGTCTTCCGGTTGGTAGCGCTTGATGGCTTCGATATCGCCTGTATCAGCGACAACTGTAGTGAGTTTGCGTAGAGCAGAGAGTTTATCAGCCATGGGTATTTTCTCGACGTTAGTGTGTTTAAATATACCGGAAGTGTCGATCTCCGGGCCATTTCAGAACACGTCTGCCGCTCATCACACCAAACCTACACCGATAAATTTAGGGTTATCCATACACCCATTACATAATCAATCACCGTATGACCTAGTCAGCAACGGAATAAAAATATAACGCAGTGTTTTAATATGGAAATATGAAATTAGGTGTTTACGTTGAGTGCAGACCCTTCCTTGTTGGCATCTGATAATAGCACGCAGGTAGATCTTGGGTAAGGGCAAGCTTTTTTACTTAATGGTCTATTGGGTGTGATCTTTGTAACAATTTGCAGTGTATGGTATGTTTATTTTGCGCAAACGTTTGGTTCTAAATTGCAAATTGACCTTTTTATCGGTACACCGTTACCCTGTTTACGTTCAACGGCAAAATAATATCGTACGCTTAGCTTTCGCCGATAGCCAGAGCAGTACGGCATAAGCTCTTATCAGAGCATACATAATAATATTCATAATTTTTAATTAATAGTTAACTTTTTTCTTTGCTGAGGATTTGCTGTGAATGCCTTAATCTCGTTTATTAACGATCTCTTATGGGGATCGGTGCTGATCTATTTTCTATTGGGTGCAGGTATCTACTTTACCTTACGGTTAGGTTTTTTACAGGTGCGTCATTTTGGCCACATGTTCTCCATTTTACGCCGAAGCCGCCGCTCAGACTCCTCAGGGATCTCCTCTTTTCAAGCGTTGTGTACCAGTTTGGCTGCCCGCGTTGGTACCGGTAATCTGGCCGGTGTTGCCGTTGCACTAACCCTTGGTGGGCCGGGTGCAATTTTCTGGATGTGGCTGGTGGCCTTTATTGGTATGGCAACGGCTTTTGTCGAAAGCACACTGGCACAGCTGTATAAAACCAAAGATGAGCAAGGGAACTACCGCGGAGGCCCAGCTTATTACATGGAAAAAGGCCTAGGCATGCGCCGTATGGGTATGCTGTTTTCGGTCTTTTTAATCATTGCCTTTGGTTTGGTATTTAATGCCGTACAGTCAAACTCGATTGCACAAGCTATGCACGTGGCGTTTGGTATTCCGCAAATTGCTGTGGGTGCTGGATTAGTAGTGCTCACCGCCATTATCATTTTTGGTGGTATTCGCACTATCGCCCGAGTCGCTGAGTTGGTTGTACCGGTGATGGCGCTGGTTTACCTGCTGCTGGCACTGTATGTGGTCGGGATTAATATTGAGAAACTGCCGGATGTTATCATGCTGATTATCCGCAGTGCGTTTGGCTGGGAAGAAGCGGCGGCGGGTGCATTAGCTTATACCATCAGTCAGGCCATGATTAACGGCGTAAAACGTGGCCTGTTCTCGAACGAAGCGGGTATGGGTTCTGCACCTAATGCGGCGGCTGCGGCATCGCCATACCCACCACATCCGGCCTCACAAGGCTATGTACAGATGCTGGGTGTCTTTATGGATACTATCGTTATCTGTACGGCAACTGCGGCGATTATCCTAACTTCTGGTACGCTGGAAACGGCGCAGGGCATGAGTGGTATTGATCTGACCCAGCGCGCGCTCTCTACCGCTGTTGGTGATTGGGGTGCAATTTTCATCGCTGTTGCGGTGTTCTTTTTTGCCTTTACCTCAATCATTGCTAACTATGCGTATGCGGAAACCAACTTAGTTTTCCTTGAGCATAAGAGCACGACCGGTTTAGTACTGTTCCGCTGTTTAGTGTTGGGTATGGTTGCTTTTGGTACGCTGGCTGATTTACCAATGGTCTGGGCAATGGCTGATATCTCGATGGGAATGATGGCGCTGACCAACCTGATTGCTATCCTACTGCTTTCAGGCACCGCGATTAAGCTGGCAAAAGATTATAATGAGCAACTTGACTCAGGAAAACTGCCGGTCTTTGATGTCCGCAAGTATCCTGAGCTGCACAGCCAGTTAGAGCCAGGAATTTGGGATGATCCTGAAGCCCTGAAAAAAATGGCCGAGTAATTATCGGTTAATGCTTTGGTCAATATCAGGGGCTGCAGAGCAGTACCCTGATTGGCTGCTCTACCACTGAAAAGCCACGCCAGTGTTGCCTGCAACCTGAGCGTGGCTTTTTGCTGTCTGAACGCGATAAACTGCAGATTCTGTGAATACGTTACCTTCGGTGTTTACTGCGGGCATCTGTTTTTTTAATGTCTGTTTTTAATGTTTGGCCGACAACAACCATAAGGATACGGCAGTTATGCTGACAGTTATTTCTCCGGCAAAAACGCTTGATTACACATCTGAACTTGCCACTGAACGTTACAGCCAGCCACAACTGTTGCAAGATTCTAGCGCGCTGATTAGCTTGTGCCGTGACCTTACACCGGCACAAATTGGCTCATTGATGAAGATCAGTGATGCACTAGCAGGCCTCAACGCGGCGCGCTTTGCCGAATGGCAGCCTGATTTTACGCCGGAAAATGCCCGCCCAGCACTATTGGCATTTAAGGGTGATGTCTACACCGGTTTACAGGCTGAGAGTTTTTCAGAGGCTGACTTTGATACTGCGCAGCAACATTTGCGTATTTTATCGGGATTATACGGAGTATTGCGTCCACTGGATTTGATGCAACCTTATCGGTTAGAGATGGGCACAAAACTGGCTAATCCGGCGGGTAAAGATCTGTATCAGTTTTGGGGAAGCCGGATTACCGAATCATTAAATCAGGCGTTAATTGATCAGGGCGATAATATTCTGATTAACCTTGCATCTGATGAATATTTTAAAGCCGTTAAGCTGCGTGAGCTTCATGCGACTGTGATTAAACCGGTCTTTTTAGATCAGAAAAATGGGCAGTATAAAGTTATCAGTTTTTATGCAAAAAAAGCCCGTGGGTTAATGAGCCGTTATATTATTCAGCAACAATTAACAGCACCGGAGCAATTGCTTGATTTTGCGCTGGATGGATATTATTACTCAGATGCTGACTCTACGGCAACTGTGCCAGTGTTTAAACGTGAACATCAAAATTAATCACGGATAAAACGGATGGTGACACACTTAAACATGCTTTATTACAAGGGTACATTGGTAATAGCGCTAATATTAAACAGTATCGATATATAACGATCAACGAATTAATGTTGAACATAGGTTGAGTACTATATGAATATTCTTGCTGTTCCGGGAAAAATGCCTGCGACTAAAACATGGATTAATCAGGTTGTGCATGCCGCTGAGATACCTGATTTGCAATTGAGCACGCATTCGTTACTTGCATGGCAACATCCGGCGGCAGAGTTTAATGTGGCCGCAGAAGTGGAGCATGTACCTTCCGGTGAGTTTGATACCGTGGTTGCTAAATCGATTGGTACGTTAATTACACTGCGGGCACTGGATAAACTGAAAGTGAAAAATATCGTTTTTATCGGTATTGCACTCTCTTTATATTCTGATGCGGATAAAGCAACGCTGCGTGAACTTTCAGAAAATGATCAGGTTAATTTATTGATTATTCAGCAGGATAGTGATCCGTTCGGACACTTCTCGGTGGTTCAACAGGCGGTAAACAGCCAGCGTTGCCAGTGCATCGAGGTGCAGGGTGATGATCACCTGTATTCCGATGTTTCCGAACTGGGCACGCTTATCTCTGCGTGGTTATCCTCAAAATAGCATTGTGGTTAATGATTTGATTTTCTGGCGGAGTATTCCGCCAGAAAGTGCTAAGATATTTTATCAAGATAGTTTTATTTATATTACGAACAATTAGTCTATTCATCATCAAGCGAGTCATTATCAGAGCAATAATACAAAACTTATGATTGGCTAAACTCATTTAATGCTTGCATAGCTTGCTGCGCCTGTGATTTTGGTACGAAAATATGGTCATGGTAATAGGCGGCAACAACATTCGCACTAATATTATAATCAGCGAGTTTTCCGGCAACAGCCGCTGTTAAGCCTACTGCATCTAGGCTTGAGTGTATGGTTAACGTAATCATATTAAATACAGATGAATAAGAGAGCGCTAATGTATCGGCATGTTGTTGCAATAATATTGCCGTCATTCCCTCTTGCTCAGTAAATAGGCCTTGTGGCTGATATGCCAATATATCTGGCAAAGCTGATTTTACAACAGTAACAAA
>CAMTGL010000070.1 GCA_947071955.1 uncultured Plesiomonas sp. | reverse complement strand
ATAATGGTACGCTGATCTGGGCTGGTAACATGCACCTCAGTTTGGTAACGATAGCGTGGGGCGCGTCGGCGCTGCTCTTGCGACATGTTCACTTCAAAAGTCGGGCTGTGGGCGCGGGGCAGACAAAATACATTCAGCTGGTTCAGCGGTAAGTTAGGCTGCGGGGTTTGCTGATAATCAGCCTGTACCTGATGACTGCTCAGATCCTGCAACAGCACCAGATAACGCAAATCATTAAGTTGATGCTCTGTGATCAGTGCTTGCTGTTCAGGGTGCGGGCTAAAATCATCGGCGCTCAGTTGGCGGATAATCAGCCGCTGTACCCGAAAGCTAGGGCGATGCGCCCCCACATGCCAGAACAGCTCGCGTTGGTCAGCGTGTGTCAGTTCGGTATTCATCGCACAGTAAAAATAGGTGCGCCCGCCTTGCCGGTGGATAAAACTGTACAGCAGAGCTTTGACGCAAGAGACTCCCGGTGGACAGATTCGCTGCAGACGCTCAGGCGTAAAAAACTGCCCGAGTACCGGTTGGTAGTTTTCATCATGCCAGTACTGGTAGCTCTCGCGGTTATTTTGCGAGTGCAACGCATACAGCGTACCCTGCTGACTGATCAGCAGGGGCAGTGTTGCGGTGGCGTTCAGGTAAGATTGCTCCAGCCCGCGCAGATGTAACTGTGTCAGCAGACCATCAACATTCAAGCGCACTTTTTTGCTGCCGCTGCGTGCCAGTGCGCCCATCAGACGGTTCAGCGCCGGATCAGGCCGACTGATGTGCAGACGCAATAACTGGCGCTGCTCCTGACGTTCGATACCGACCAGCAGATAGTTCAGCCCACGTTCAAGCGTTGGCTGATCGAGCTTTTCACTCAGTGAGCCAAACTGAATGATAAACTCCTGGCCCAGTTTAAAGGTCAGTGCATGCGGTACCCGAATACACAGGCCCGCTAGTGAGATATCAATAGTAATGCCGTGTGCAATTTGCTGCGTTTCACGGCAGGTGACGACCACCTGACAGTGATAGTGTAGGCGCGCTTCATTGCGCATAAACTGATAGCCAAAACGGGCTACCGTGACATCAGGTGGCGTCTCTTTTTTTGCCGGCGGTGTCGGGTTGTCTCCGGCCTTTTGCTCTGCTTTTTCGAGTGACGCTTGCTGATGCATGATGCGGTAGTTGTTATCGGCCTGCATCACCGCATCGTACACACCTTGTGTGTAGACGTTCCGAAAAAGCGCAACTTGTTGCTGGAAGATGTTAAGTGCAACATCATCAAGCCAGTGAGTAATACCGTTGATCTGGTGCTCGTAGCAGCGCCCATCAACCCGATTGCGTAAATCAATCGGGCGATGACAAGGGCTGTGCAACTGGCGATGCGCCATTTTGATCTGTAAACGATCATTAGCACTGCTTTGTGGCAACAGTTTTTTCAGCAGCGGATCGAGCTCGATATTCATTCCAAGCGGGATCAGTTGCTGCAAGATCTGGGAAAACTCATCCGGTAAAGTGGTGTGCATAGGTCTTTCGCTGCGCTTAAAATAGAGTGGCCTGTGCTGAGAGCATTGAACAAAAAACAGTGAACAGCCAGACGACAGAAACAGAAGATAACGACAAGGTTATCGGCATACCGTATAACAACATGATGATATCGCCGAATTTTCGTATTAAATTTGCGATAAGACTATGATTTTCGGCCTGATTTAAAGCCTAATTTTTCGTCTTAATTGCCTTTGCAGGAGAGCACCCTAGTGGCTAAAGCTGTGAAACGCGCCTTTGTGTGCAATGAGTGCGGGTCTGATTACCCGCGCTGGCAGGGGCAGTGCAGTGCCTGTCAGGCATGGAATACTATTACTGAAGTGCGCCTTGCTGCAGCCAGTGTTGCGCGCACCGACCGTACCAGTGGTTATGCCGGACACGCCGGTAACCACAAAGTCCAGACACTGGCAGAGATCAGTTTACAAGAGTTGCCACGTTTCTCCTCCAGTTTTAAGGAGTTTGATCGGGTACTCGGTGGCGGCGTTGTGCCTGGCAGTGCCATTTTGATTGGCGGAAGCCCCGGTGCAGGTAAAAGTACTCTGCTGTTACAGGTCATGTGCCGTTTAGCCGAGCAGATGAAAGCCCTGTATGTGACAGGGGAAGAGTCATTGCAGCAGGTTGCAATGCGCGCCTATCGCCTTGGCTTGCCGACCGACAAACTGAAAATGTTGTCAGAGACCAGTGTTGAGCAAAGTTGCCAGATTGCCCCGCAGGAAAAGCCACAAATCATGGTGATCGACTCCATTCAGGTGATGCATATGGCCGATATTCAGTCGGCACCCGGCAGTGTGGCACAAGTGCGAGAAACGGCCGCTTACCTGACCCGCTTTGCCAAAACCACGCAGGTTGCGATTATTATGGTCGGCCATGTGACCAAAGATGGATCACTCGCTGGCCCGAAAGTGCTGGAGCACTGCATTGACTGCTCCGTGTTGCTTGATGGCGATACAGACTCCCGTTTTCGGATGCTACGCAGCCATAAAAACCGTTTTGGTGCGGTCAATGAACTGGGTGTGTTTGCAATGACTGAGCAGGGTATGCGAGAGGTCAGTAATCCGTCGGCGATTTTTTTAAGCCGCGGTGAAGAGGAAGCACCGGGCAGTTCGGTGATGGTGGTGTGGGAGGGCACGCGACCACTGCTTGTTGAAATTCAGGCATTAGTCGATCATTCGATGCTGGGAAATCCGCGTCGTGTGGCGGTGGGCTTGGATCAAAACCGCTTATCACTGTTACTGGCGGTACTGCATCGGCATGGTGGCTTGCAGATGGCCGATCAAGATGTCTTTGTGAATGTGGTCGGAGGGGTAAAAGTCACCGAAACCAGTGCAGATTTGGCGCTGGTGCTCGCGATGGTATCGAGCCTGCGCGACAGACCATTACCACGTGATGTGGTGGTGTTTGGTGAAGTGGGGTTGGCCGGTGAAATTCGCCCTGTGCCCAGTGGCCAAGAGCGTATTACCGAAGCGGCAAAACACGGCTTTAAGCGCGCCATCGTTCCACATGCCAATATGCCAAAACAGCCTCCGGCGGGAATGCAGGTGTTCGGTGTGAAAAAGCTCTCTGATGCGCTCGACGCGTTTATTGATCTTTAATTACACGGTTAACCAAACGGGTTTTTGAGCTCACCGCTATTTTTAGTGAAGAGTCAGGCGTCGTGTTATTTTTTGCGGGAAAAAAAACGGCTGTACCAGTGTGTTACAGAAGGCTTATCAATCGGGTTGGTAACATATTGTGTTGGTGGGAATAAAAACATGGCACACCTCATGATGATTCTGAATGTAGTTAATTAACACCGTCTGCATTCAGTGTGCCAGTTGTATAAATCAGTATAACGAACCGTTATTTACGTGTGAATAACGCAAAAAAACGGCGTTGTACTGACTGATAAGCCGCAAATGCAGGCTTGTCGGCACGGTTGGTACTGTACACAGTCGGTGGATAAATAAACATGACATGCCTCCTTGGCGCTGGGGTAACGACTGAAAGTCGCCGTAATCTTGTGTGATATTGGTCACCTTTATGTTGGTAAGTTTACTACAACAGGTTGCGTGATCAATCGTTTGTTGTAGAAAAAATAGGCATAAATAATAACTAATTGGTAGGTTTGCGTTATAAGCATTTTGCGGGAAACAAGCAGTAGCCAGCCATTGTGGTAAATCGCAGCAGCAAAGAAAAAGGCCTGATTTCTCAGGCCTTTTGATTTAACGAGAATGACTCAGCGGGAATACCGCTGTGATAACGATGTAAATCTATATCAGTACAAAACCGGCGGCTTATTTCACCATACGGGTATATTTAGCCCGATGTGGTTGAATAGCATCAGCACCGTAGGTTTTTTTCTTCCACTCTTCGTATTCGGTGAAGTTACCTTCAAAGAACTCAACTTTGCCCTCATCCTGATAATCCAGAATGTGGGTGGCGATACGGTCTAAGAACCAACGGTCGTGCGAGATAACCATGGCACAGCCTGGGAACTCCAGCAGGGCGTTTTCCAGTGCGCGCAGGGTTTCAACGTCAAGGTCGTTAGTCGGTTCATCGAGCAGTAATAAGTTGCCGCCAGTTTGCAGCAGTTTGGCCAAATGCAAACGGCCACGCTCACCACCCGATAGCTCACCCACCCGCTTTTGCTGATCAGAACCTTTAAAGTTAAAGCGGCCAATATAGGCACGGCTTGGGATCTCAAAGTTACCAATGCGCAGAATATCCTGCCCGTTGGCCACTTCCTCAAACACGGTTTTCTTGTCATCCATCGCATCACGGAACTGATCGACAGAGGCCAGTTTCACCGTATCACCCAGCACAATTGCGCCGGAATCGGGTTGCTCTTGGCCTGACATCATACGGAATAGGGTAGATTTACCCGCACCGTTCGGGCCGATGATCCCGACAATCGCCCCTTTTGGCAGACTAAATGACAAGTCATTAATCAGGGTGCGATCACCGTAGGATTTGACCAGATTGGCCACATCCACCACCTTATCACCCAAGCGCGGACCTGGCGGAATGAACAGCTCATTGGTCTCGTTACGCTTTTGGTAATCGGTGTTGTTAAGCTCTTCAAAGCGCGCCATACGTGCCTTGCTCTTGGCTTGACGACCTTTCGGATTCTGGCGTACCCACTCAAGCTCTTTCTCGATAGACTTACGGCGTGCTGCTTCAGAAGAGGCCTCTTGTGCCAGACGCTGATCTTTTTGCTCCAACCAAGAAGAGTAGTTTCCTTCCCACGGAATACCTTCGCCGCGGTCAAGTTCTAAGATCCAGCCTGCGACATTATCGAGGAAGTAACGATCGTGCGTAATGGCAACCACAGTACCTTCGTAGTCGTGCAGGAAGCGCTCAAGCCATGCAACCGATTCGGCATCCAAATGGTTGGTTGGTTCGTCGAGCAGCAGCATGTCTGGCTTTTCCAGCAACAGACGACAAATTGCCACACGGCGGCGCTCACCACCCGACAAATTGGCAATTTTCGCATCCCACGCCGGTAGGCGCAGTGCATCAGCGGCACGCTCAAGCTGGTTATCCAGATTATGGCCATCATAAGTCTGGATAATCGCTTCGAGTTCACCCTGCTCTTTGGCTAACTTATCAAAATCAGCTTCAGGATCAGCGTACAGAGCGTACACCTCATCCAAGCGGGTTAATGCGCTTTTAACCTCAGCAACCGCCTCTTCAACCGCTTCACGAACGGTACTTTCGGTATTGAGTTTGGGTTCTTGTGGCAGATAGCCGATTTTCAGCCCCGGTTGTGGGCGAGCTTCGCCCTCAATATCGGTATCAACCCCAGCCATAATACGCAGCAGTGTTGATTTACCCGCACCGTTCAGACCCAGAACACCAATTTTGGCACCTGGGAAAAAACTCAGAGAGATATTTTTTAGGATATGACGCTTCGGCGGTACCACTTTGCCGACGCGGTGCATTGAATAAACATATTGAGCCATAACGCTTTATCGACCCTATTGATTGACCAATAAAAATCTATTGTAGCCGTTCCTTGTAGCCAAGTGTAACCCTTTCCTGAGTCAGAAACCGGCTTCACATTTATTGCTAATTTATCACTGTGATGACAAGGCTATGCTATCCCTTATAGAAAATATAAGGTGATGGCCTTACACAAGGGTGGCTGCAATGTATACACTGTGTGGTAAACGTTTCGGTGCGGTATAACCACTGCCATAACCATCGCCACAACGACAAGCTAAAAATAGCCAAAACAGCAGAGCCTCAAGCAATACAACGCAGGGAAGTGCGTTTCATAAGGAGTTACAACATGGCATTGCGCCAGTGGATATTAAATTTTTGTATTATCGGCGTCAGCAGCACCAGTATGCTTGTTCAGGCCGCGCCAACGGCGGGTGAGCGCCAGACTTACCAACAGGCCAAAGCTGCACTCGACAGTAACCAGCCTGATGTGGCGGCCCAGCTTTTACCGGCTCTAAAAAATTACCCGCTGTATCCCTACATTGAATACCGTTTATTGACTCGGGATATGAGCCAACTGACAGCTGCACAAGCGCGCAGCTTTATTGAGCGTTACCAGACTATGCCACTGGCCAAAGGGCTACCTGAGCGTTTTAGCCCTGAGTTAACCCGCCGGGAAGATTGGAAGACCCTGCTGACACTGATGCCACAAGCGCCCTCATCAGTAGCCGGTCAGTGCCGTTTTTACTATGCCAACTATGCTATCGGTAAACGTCAGCAGGCATGGGAGGGGGCAAAAAAAGTGTGGTTAACCGGTAAATCACTGCCAGATGCCTGTGATCCACTGCTCAATGTATGGCAAAGCAGCAGCGCGTTTACCCCACTGAATGTACTTGATCGCATGTTGCTGGCAATGAAAGCGGGAAATGACAGCCTGCTGGCGCATTTGGCCGCCCAGTTACCGCAAACATACCGCTCGATGGCCGACGGATTGCTTGAGTTACAGGCCAACCCCTCGCAAGTACTGAGCTTTGCCCAGACTCACGGTGCTAGCCCGATAGCGCGTCAGGCCACTCTGATAGCCTTTAACCGGCTGGTGCGCAGTGATCTGGATAATGCCCGTGCTCTGATTGCGCCGCTGGCCAAAGCCCAAGCGATGAGCCATGTCCAAGTCAGTGAGATGGAGAGCGCAGTCGCTATTCGCATGATGGATGCTACCGATGCCGAACAGATCCGCTGGCGCGATGGAATAGTGCAGCGCAGCCAGAGCACGGCACTGGTTGAACGACGTATTCGGTTGGCGTTGTCACGCAATGATCTGACTGATACAGGCCGCTGGATAGCCCGTTTACCGGCTGCCGATAAAGAGAAAGATGAGTGGTTGTACTGGCATGCCCGTGTACTGCAACAGCAAGGTAAAAAGCAGCAAGCGCAGGCCGACCTCAAACGCCTGACGGAACGGCGTGGTTTTTACCCAATGGTTGCAGCCCAGCAGTTGCAACAGCCTTACAAAGTGAAAAATGACTCACGGCAAGTGAGTACACAAGATGTCAGCCATTGGCCTGAAATTATTCGTATCCGTGAACTGCTACACTGGGATCTACATAATATTGCCCGCAGTGAATGGAGTAGCTTGATCGGGCACTATCCGGCTGGTACGCAGGCGGTATTAACCGCGTATGCACGTCGGCAGGGCTGGAGTGATCTGAGTGTGCAGGGAACTATTCGCGCTAAACTGTGGGATCATATTGATGAGCGTTTCCCGATGGCGTATCCGAACCTGTTTACACAGGCTACCCGTACAAAAACTATCACTCCAAGCTATGCAATGGCGATAGCCCGTCAGGAGAGTGCGTGGAATCCGGAAGCGCAATCACCGGTTGGTGCGCGCGGGTTAATGCAATTGATGCCGAAAACCGCGCAACATACGGCCAAGAAAAACAGTATTTCGCTGCAACAAGAGAGCCAATTGTTCCAGCCTCAAACGAATATTCAACTTGGTACGGCCTATCTTGAAGAGGTTTACCTGCAGTTTGGGCGTAACCGAATTTTGGCTACTGCGGCCTACAATGCTGGCCCTTCGCGCGTGAACCGCTGGCTGAATAATGCCAATGGTCAACTTGATGCACTGGCTTTCATTGAAAGCATTCCGTTTAACGAGACCCGAGGTTACGTTAAAAATGTGCTGGCATATGATGTATTCTATCGCTATCAGATGAAAAATCAGCTGCCCGTGCTGACCTCCGCAGAGTTAAGTCAGCGTTACTAATGCTGCATCTGCGCATTGGTTAACGGTATCACCCATACCACCTTATCGGTCAATATCCGTGAGGTGGTGTGAGTGAAGATCAACACGGGTTGATAAGAGAGAATCAATAAGTGCCGAGTATAACGCCCAATACCCTACAAAATCAGGCTTTGGCCAGCAGCCAATCAGAGCAAGACTGGCAAGGTTTTATGCAACTGCTGCGTCAGGCTTTTACTGATGGATGTGAAACCGAGATCCTGCAACTGCTACTGACACTCGATGAGCGTGATGCGCTCGGAACAAGGGTGCGGATAGTGCAGGAGTTGTTGCGCGGATCATTAAGCCAGCGCGAAATTAAATCTGAATTGGGGGCGGGAATTGCCACTATCACCCGGGGTTCAAACAGCTTAAAAGCCGCGCAACCCCAAGTGAAGCAGTGGCTGGAAAGTCAGTTGCTGAAATAATGGCCGGTGCTGCAACCGGCCATATCACCTGAAATATTTTTTGTGTGACTAGCCGGATGTCAGAAACCAGCTGTATTAACACACCGACAAATATGGCAGAGGGGCGCGAGACCTGAACAGCCTTGTGTTCTCGCATGTGGCTAAATCGAGTGATAGATTATCAGAGCGCGTCAGCAGTCTGTTGACGCAGAGCGATCAGTTTTTCGACAATATCGTAATGCTGCGCACCATGGCTGATGACCTCAGCCTCTGGGATATCTTTAATTGGAATGTAGTAATCACAGCGAATAATACCAAAACCCAGATGATCTTCACGTGCGGTCGGGAATTGTTCTATATCGTAACCGCCACGGCGGGTCAGCTTGTAGAGTGGGATCACATCACAATACAGGTGCACAATAAACTCGGTTAAATTGCGAAATGAGCCGTAATAGGTGAATTTTGCATATTTACCCGCTGGGAATTCATGTTGAGTAAATTTGGCATCTTGTGGCGCAAACTCTGACTCTACTGCACAGGTGCAGTACAGCTCTTGTTCATCATCATGACTCTTGGTCTGTTTTCCTGAAATCAGCGCAAAAAAGTTTGGCGGGATCTCTTCGGTGAATTTACTGCGAAAACGCTGCCAATGCTGAAGCAATGCACGCGGTTTTAGTGTGCCATCGCGCCGGTAAGAGACCGAGTAGGTAACTGTGCTGCCTTGCAAGGCTAACGCAGGAAGCTCTACAAACTCCGGAACAGGAAGCGTTTTATTGTGCACATTTAACAGCGGGGGTTGTAAACCGCTGCAATCCCACTCTTCAAGGCGGCGATATTGTGCCGGTGTTCGCCCAAACTGGCTTTTAAACGCGCGGGTAAAGGTTTGCTGTGAGTCAAAACAGTAGTGCAGGGCGATATCTAAAATCGAGCGGTTAGTTGCACGTAAATCGTGTGCTGAGCGGGTTAACCGTCTGGCACGTAAATATGCACCCATCGCATGACCGGTGATATCTTTGAACATGCGTTGAAGATGCCATTTGGAGTAGCCGGCACGATTTGCAATATCGTCGATAGAGAGTGGTTTACTGAGATTGGTTTCAATCCAGTATAATAACTCCCGAACTATCGCCTCTTGGGCCATTAAGCGCTCCTCAACTCTGCTCTGCTTTATACGCTATGATTAAGTAACTTCAATGTGTCCGTGTTCTGCTGATAAATGTACTTACTCATTATATTGCATCAAGTACGGATCTTTGCCCTATATTACAGCCCCAGAAATAAAAGCCAATGTAAACTACAAAGCCGTTGTACACTATTTTCTATTAATTACAGGAAAGTTCCTATTAATCACAGGCTGGTTTCTATTAATTACAGGATAGAAAACTAC
>CAMTGL010000069.1 GCA_947071955.1 uncultured Plesiomonas sp. | reverse complement strand
ATCGCTAGTGTGCAAAGCACACAAAAGATCACCAAGGCTATGGAGATGGTGGCTGCGTCTAAAATGCGTAAAACGCAAGAACGCATGGCTGCCAGTCGCCCGTATGCCGAAACTATGCGTAAGGTGATCGGTCATATCGCGCTTGGTAATCTGGAGTACAAGCATCCGTACCTAGAACAACGAGAGATCAAGCGTGTCGGCTATCTGGTTATTTCTACCGATCGCGGCCTGTGTGGTGGTTTGAACATTAACTTGTTCAAAAAGACCCTCGGCAGCATGAAAGCGTGGAGTGATCAGGGTGTTGCCGTTGAAGTTGCACTTATCGGTTCAAAAGCAACAGGCTTTTTCGGTTCAGCCGGAGCAAAAGTTGTTGCTCAGACTAATGGCCTTGGCGATACACCTACCCTGTCTGATTTGATTGGACCTGTGAAGGTGATGTTGCAAGCCTACGATGAAGGCCGCTTAGATCAGTTGTATGTGGTGTACAACAAGTTTGTAAACACCATGTCGCAAGTGCCTAAGATCGATCAGCTTCTGCCCTTACCTAAACCGGAAAAACAAGAGATCCCAACCCATAAGTGGGATTACTTATATGAGCCTGATCCGAAGCCTCTGCTCGATACACTGCTTGCGCGTTTTATTGAGTCGCAGGTGTATCAGGGTGTGGTAGAAAACCTCGCTTGTGAGCAAGCGGCGCGGATGGTGGCCATGAAGGCAGCGACCGACAATGCCGGTAACCTGATTGATGATCTGAAACTGGTGTATAACAAAGCCCGTCAGACCAGCATTACTCAGGAACTGAGCGAAATTGTGTCCGGCGCTGCGGCGGTTTAAGGGCAAACGAATTACTTTAGAGGATTCAAGATGGCTACTGGAAACGTCGTCCAGATCATCGGCGCCGTGGTGGACGTGGAGTTCCCGCAGGACGCTGTACCTCAGGTTTACGATGCACTGATAGTTGAAGGTGTTGAGTTGGTGCTGGAAGTTCAGCAACAACTGGGCGGTGGTATTGTACGTTGTATCGCGATGGGGGCATCTGATGGCCTTAAGCGCGGTCTGAAAACAACCAATACTGGCGCACCGATTACTGTTCCTGTTGGGGTCGAAACACTGGGCCGTATCATGGATGTGCTGGGCAACCCGATTGACCAGAAAGGTCCTATCGGCGAGCAAGATCGTTGGGTTATCCACCGTGAAGCACCAAGCTATGAAGATCAAGCAAACAGCACTGAACTGCTGGAAACTGGTATCAAGGTTATTGACCTTGTCTGCCCGTTTGCCAAAGGTGGTAAAGTCGGCTTGTTTGGTGGTGCCGGTGTAGGTAAAACCGTAAACATGATGGAGCTGATCCGTAATATCGCGATTGAGCACTCAGGTTACTCGGTATTTGCCGGTGTAGGTGAGCGTACCCGTGAAGGGAACGACTTCTACCACGAAATGAAAGACTCCAACGTACTGGATAAAGTATCGCTGGTGTATGGTCAGATGAACGAGCCACCAGGCAACCGCCTGCGTGTAGCACTGACTGGCTTGACCATGGCGGAAAAATTCCGTGATGAAGGCCGTGATGTACTGCTGTTTATCGATAACATCTACCGTTATACCTTAGCAGGAACCGAAGTATCGGCACTGCTTGGTCGTATGCCATCGGCAGTAGGTTATCAGCCAACATTGGCCGAAGAGATGGGCGTGCTGCAAGAGCGTATTACCTCTACCCGCACCGGTTCTATCACATCTGTACAGGCGGTTTACGTTCCTGCGGATGACTTGACTGACCCATCTCCGGCAACAACGTTTGCGCACTTAGATGCGACCGTGGTACTGAGCCGTCAGATCGCTTCTCTGGGTATTTACCCAGCGGTAGATCCACTCGACTCAACATCACGTCAGCTTGATCCACTGGTTGTGGGCCAAGAGCACTATGATGTTGCACGTAATGTTCAGTCGGTATTGCAGCGTTATAAAGAGCTGAAAGATATTATCGCGATTTTGGGTATGGATGAGCTGTCTGAAACCGACAAGCTGACCGTATCACGTGCGCGTAAAATTGAGCGTTACTTGTCTCAGCCGTTCTTCGTAGCAGAAGTCTTTACCGGTTCTCCGGGTAAGTATGTTCCGCTACAAGAGACCATCCGTGGCTTTAAAGGCATTTTGGACGGTGATTTTGATCATCTGCCAGAACAAGCTTTCTACATGGTGGGTGGCATCGACGAAGTGGTTGAGAAAGCCAAGAAGTATTAATGCTTCGTTGAGGAGGGCAATATGGCTGCAATAACCTTTCAGCTGGATGTTGTCAGTGCCGAGAAGCGTATTTTCTCGGGTCTGGTTGAAACCGTTCAAGTGACAGGCAGTGAAGGTGAGCTGGGTATTTTATCCGGCCATACGCCTCTACTGACTGCCATTAAACCGGGTATGGTGCGGATAGTAAAACAGCACGGGAAAGAGGAAGTCATTTATCTTTCTGGTGGTCTGCTTGAAGTTCAGCCTAACTCGGTAACGGTTCTGGTCGATACCGCTATTCGTGGTGAAGATCTGGATCTGGCTCGTGCACAAGAAGCGAAACGCCGTGCAGAAGAGCTGATTAAGAGCTCTCATGGCGATATCGATTATGCTCAGGCCTCTGCTGAACTGGCAAAAGCGTTGGCAAAACTGCGGGTTATCGAATTGACCAATAAGGCAAGACGTTAAGTTGTAAGCAACGCCCACTGTTAATGAAGCGGCTCTGATTCAGAGCCGCTTTTTTTGTCTGTTTATCAGGTAATAGTTGGTTTTAACTTAATAGATGTTTTGCTTGTGCTGATGTGCTGATGTGCTGATGTGCTGATGTGCTGATGTGCCCAACACTGGTGCAAAAAAAAGCCTTATCTTAATTAAGATAAGGCTTTTTTATCTAGTGGATACTATCTGTTATTACCAGTAGCAACTCACTGAGTAGATATTTATTTTGTTTGGCTTACTGGAACATCACGTGCTGCGATGAAGCCGTAGAAGATGTAGCCGAACAGAGTGATGATTGAACCACCGAATACTGCATCAGCACCACATGCATAAACACCGTAGATGCTGTAAACCACCGCGATAGTACCGACAGTTGCACCGATTTTGTACTGGCTTTTGCTGACTTTGTTTTTACGCAGCAGCACTTCCAGACCAGTCATAGAAAGGATGTACGGTACCATGTTGAT
This sequence comes from uncultured Plesiomonas sp., assembly GCA_947071955.1. Lineage (GTDB taxonomy): Bacteria > Pseudomonadota > Gammaproteobacteria > Enterobacterales > CAMTGL01 > Plesiomonas. Next base: position 6,456 of record CAMTGL010000069.1, on the reverse strand, counting down.
GAATACGGCTAGGTTTAACAGTGCGTTGAATTGGCTGATAAGGTTTGGAGAGATGGTCATACAAGCCAAGATCAGCTCGAGTACCAACATAATCAGCATGCCGGCAACCGGTGCGCCTGCCGCATTAATTTTGCTGAAGATTTGCGGGAACAGTTTAGAGTCTGCAGCCGCTTTAGATACTTGGGCGTTAGTGAACTGCCAGCCAAGCAGAGAACCGATACAGGCGATAACAGCCAGTGCGGTAACAATTTGGCCTACCAGTGGGCTGAACATCATTGAGAAAACAAGGCCGAACGGTGCATCTGATGTAGCCAGAATTTCGTTAGGTACGATACCTTGGATAACTGATGTTGATGCAATATAGACGACAGCGGCAAAAGCGGTACCGAATAGGCAAGCGAGAGGGACGTTACGCTCTGGGTTTTCTACTGCGCCGGAGTTAGCACCCGCGGATTCGATACCCAAGAATGCCCACAAAGTCAGCGCGATACCAGAAGATACGGCGTGAACAGTGGTATCAGCATGCGGGTTCCATGCGGCCATAAAGATCTTTGGTTCAAACCAGAACCAGCCGATGATTGACAGGCCAGCTACCGGAATGATGATCCCCCAAACGGTAAAACCAGAGATTTGACCGGTGATTTTTGGGCCAGCAAAGTTGGCAACCATGGTCACAATCAAAATGGCCACGACACCCACAAACGTGTGGATAGGGGTTAGGCCAAGCCATGGGAAGAAAGGTTTCAGATAACCTACGCAAGATACGGCGATGGCTACTGCACTGATGACGAGACAAACATAGTAGGTGTAAGAGGCAATAAAGAATGAAGACTTGCCGTGTGCTTCTTCAGAATAAGCAGACATACCGCCATCACGCTTACAAAATGCACCGCATTTTGCAAAAGTATAGGCAATACACATTGCACCAATAGCGGTGACGACCCATGAAAGCAGCGATATAGCACCTGTTTGTGCCAAGCTGGCCGGTAACATGATAATACCTGAGCCCATCATATTAACGGCAACTAATACGGTTAAACCGATTAGCCCCATTTTTTTCGATTCTGTAGCCATGAATTGTATCTCCGATAAGGGATTATTCTTTTAATTTTGAAAAATATGATTAATTAGACATTGCTATATGCTAACTGGAAATAAAAGCATATCCGCTTTCATTTCTCTGTTTTACTGACACTATGTTGAGCTGTTGTTTGCCAAAAATTGGCATTCAAATTTCAATAATAAGATGTATCAATAATCTTATCGTTAACTCATAGTGAGTATGCAGATACGCTTTTATTTCCAGTGTGCTTATGTAATAGCTGTATAGATAAAGTGATTTACCTAGAGCAAGTTATGCATAAACGATATGAAATAAATAATGCAATGAATAATAGGTGTGCTTTGTCTTACCTTTACGTTGTAAACATTATTGCAGTTAGAGGTAAACGTCAATTTGAGTTCAATAAAAAACCGTGGCAATACGTAACCTCGTATTTCCATAATAATTTGTTATTTATAATCTAACTGATTGAATTTTAAAATTATTAAATAGGTGTGGTTTTTACTGTATGTATATATTGATTGCCAAGTGTGTTTTAGGTATTTGCATGTATGAATAATCTACACTAAGTGTGATTTTATTAGTCTTGGCGTTTGTATTTGATGCATGCTGTATGGATATGTTTTAGTTTATTTCAGCTTGTTGCTGGCATGAATTAAATTAATTAAATGTGATGTGCATCAACCAATATAAATGGCAATTAGATTGCATCAGCTCTGGCTTTTCGACTATGTAAGTCGTGTTATTCAGTAAGTTCTGATTATTTATTTTATTATTATTCATCACTTAGCACTGATTGTCTCTGGTTTTGTGGTTTTTTTGAATATTTATGTGCTGTTTTTGTTTTAGTATTCTTTAACTCTGTTTTTGTAATGTTTTGAAATACTAGTTAATAGCAATAAATACATTTTAGTTTTAATATCTAAACCAGTTAGGCAACGCTGTTTTTAAATCGAGTTATTTAAAATGGCAGTTTGATTGAGTAAGTAGCTCAATAAGTAAATGCTGAATTGCCTGATGTTTTTAATAAGTTTTAATGCGTTATTATTTCCACCTCATTTTTATTGGTTTTGAAATGTATTCAGGCTGACTCTGTTTTTTAGACTGATTCAACCTGAATACATTATAAAACTTTAATTTGCAGTTTATGACCGTATCTTGCCGTAGCAACTTAAGCTGTTGCTATCTACAACACGATAAGCTGTGTGGCGTACATTTTAATGATGGGTTTATCTATGTGTGATAAAAAATACCTGATCGTAGGAAACAGCGCTGTTACCAATATTCCTTTAGAAGAGGCGATTGAGCGTATTGTTTCTTCTCTGAGCAGTAAAGGCGAAGTGATTCAATTTGCACACTCTTATGAGAATGCAACTAACTACGCAACCTCAAATGCGGCAGTAGATTGTGTGATGGCTGAGTGGGTTCCTGCTGAAGCTCAAAACATCATCAGTTTTTTGAAGCAACTGCGTATTCGCCATGAAAAAGCACCGGTATTCCTGCTGGTGAGCTCACACAGTGATAACAAAGCCGTGACCTCTGAGCTGATGGAGCTGGTGACTGAAACCTTCCTGATTTTAGATGATACTACTGACTTTATCGTAGGCCGTTTGCAAGCTGCGGTAGCGCGTTATGAGAAAGCTATCATGCCTCCTTTGATGGCGGCGATGATGGATTACGCGAAAGTTAAAGAGTACTCATGGTCAGCGCCAGGCCACCAAGGTGGTATCGGCTTTTGTAAAACGCCGGTTGGCCGTAAATTCTTTGATTTCTACGGTGAAAACCTGTTCCGTACCGATATGGGTATTGAACGTGCTGCGTTAGGTTCGATGCTAGATCATACCGGCGCATTCGGTGACAGTGAAAAATATGTTGCCCGCGTATTCGGTGCTGACCGTAGCTACTCACTGGTAGGTGGTACTTCGGGTTCTAACCGTACCATCATGCAGGCATGTTGTGCTGCAGGTGATACTGTTCTGTGTGACCGTAACAGCCACAAGTCTATCGAACAGGGTCTGATCCTGACCGGTGTTAACCCAGTTTACATGACACCAACTCGTAACGCATACGGCATTATCGGTCCAATCCCGAAAGCACAAATGCAAGCGGCTTCTATCCAGAAGAAGATTGCTGAAAACGATTTGATCACCAATAAGGCGGCGAAAGCCTCTTACAGTGTTGTGACTAACTGTACTTATGATGGTCTGATTTATAACGGTGACACTATCCAGAAACTGCTGGGTGAGAGTGTTGACCGTATTCATTACGATGAAGCTTGGTTTGGTTATTCTCATTTCCACCCAATGTACAAAGGCTACCACGCAATGCGCGGTGATAAGTCTGAGCACAATGAAAATGATCCAACCATTTTTGCGACTCACTCTACACATAAACTGTTGAATGCGCTGTCTCAGGGTTCATTCATTCATATGCGTGAAGGCCGTCGTAACATTAAAGAAGCGCAGTTCAGCCAAGCGTATATGCTGCATGCGACGACCTCTCCGCTGTACTCTATTGCTGCATCAAACGATGTTGCTGCGGCGATGATGGAAGGCAAGCAAGGCGAGCATCTGATTGCTGAAGTTATTGAAGAAGCGGTTGATTTCCGTCAGGCCGTAGCGCGTATGCACAAAGAGTGCAACGAGGGCGATGATTGGTTCTTCAAACCGTGGAACCCAGAAATGGTGACTGACCCACGCACTGGCGAAACCTTCCGTTTTGAAGATGCACCGGTTGAGTTGCTGAGCAATGAGCAATCTTGCTGGAAACTGCGCCCAGGTGAAGAGTGGCACGGTTTTGCTGAAATGGAAGATGACTGGGTAATGCTTGATCCGGTTAAAGTCAGCATTTTGGCTCCGGGCCTGAACATTGATGGTTCTTTGCAACCAACTGGCGTTCCTGCTGCACTGGTTACTGCTTACCTGTCTAGCATTGGTATTGTGCCAACCCGTACTACTGACTTCCAAATCATGTTCCTGTTCTCTATGGGCGTGACTAAAGGTAAGTGGGTGACGCTGATGAACAGCCTGATGGCGTTCAAAAAGCACTACGATGCCAATACTCCTCTGACCGAAGTGCTGCCAGATTTGGTTGCGGTAGCGCCAAGTGTTTACGGTGATTTGGGTATGCGTGATCTGGGCGATAAGATGATCGACTTCTTAAAAACCCACAACCCAAGTGTGAAGCTGAACCAAGCGTATTCAACTCTGCCACAAATTGATATGTTGCCAGGTCAGGCATTCTCTCAATTGGTGACTGATAATGTTGAGATGGTTTCTATCACCAACCTGAAAGGCCGTACCACGGCGAACTCTGTTATCCCGTATCCACCAGGTATCCCAATGCTGATGTCTGGCGAAAACTTCGGTGACGAAAATAGCCCGCAAATCGGTTATATGAAGGCACTGCAAGCATGGGATGAGACTTTCCCAGGTTTCGAACACGAAACTGAAGGTGCTGAGAAAGAAGACGGCGTATACCACGTCATGTGTGTAAAGCAGTAATTTGTACAGCATCGTTGACGTAAGATAAGTGATCCCCGGCCATGTGTCGGGGATTTTTTTATCTGTAGGGCCGTCTTTGTAAAAAAGAGTGAACTAAACCTATAGCAAATTAAAAAGCCCCGTCAGGGTTATCCGTGACGGGGCTCTATTTTTTTGCACGCGCGTTTTTACGCTATGCGATAACGGTTACTGCAGTACGGAGATATCCGCAATTTGCAGGAACAGGTTGCGCAGTGTGCTGAGTAGGGTCAGGCGATTATTACGTAGTGCGGTATCATCGGCCATTACCATCACGGTATCAAAGAATGCATCAACCGGCTCACGCAGTGCGGCCAGCTCGGTCAGGGCTTCTTGATAACGGCCTTCTGCAAACAGCGGTTGCAGTGTAGCTGACAGCGCAATTACCTGCTCGGCCAGTGCTTTTTCAGCCGGTTCGGTCAGTAGTGCGCTGTTGATAGCGGCTGGAAGCTCGCCATCAACTTTGGCCAGAATGTTGGATACCCGCTTATTCGCGGCCGCCAGCGCAATGGCTGCATCAAGGCTACGGAAGTGGGATACCGCTTTTACCCGCGCATCAAAATCTGCCGGACGGGTCGGGCGGCGAGCCAATACAGCCTGAATCACATCGACGCCAAAACCTTCATCTTGGTACCAAGCACGGAAACGGCCAAGCATAAAGTCGACCACATCGTTGACGGTATTGGCGTTGCTGATTTTGTCTCCGTACAAGCGGACTGCTTCTTCGGTCAGCGTTTGCAGATCAAGTGGCAACTGCTTTTCAACGATGATCCGCAGTGCACCTAAGGCTGCACGGCGCAGGGCAAACGGGTCTTTATCGCCTTTTGGATGTTGTCCGATACCGAAAATACCGGCCAGCGTATCCATTTTGTCGGCTAGCGCGACAGCGCAGGCAACCAGAGACGATGGCAAGGCATCACCGGCAAAACGCGGCATATACTGCTCGTTTAAGGCAACGGCAACATCTTCAGCTTCACCGTCGTGACGGGCGTAGTGCATGCCCATCACGCCTTGGGTGTCGGTAAATTCAAACACCATGTTGGTCATCAGATCGCACTTTGACAATAAACCGGCACGGCGGGCATGTTCGGTGTTGGCCCCGATTTGCTCGGCGATAAAACCAGCCATTTGCTCAATACGATCAGTTTTATCACGCAGCGTACCGAGTTGTTGCTGGAACAGTACGGTTTGCAGGCGCGGCAGGCGATCGGCCAGTGTATGTTTGAGGTCAGTCTTGAAGAAGAACTCGGCATCAGACAGACGCGGACGCACCACTTTCTCATTACCGCTGATGATCTGTTGTGGGTCTTTCGATTCAATGTTGGTCACAAAGATGAAGTGCGGCAGTAATTTGCCCTCTTTGCTGTAGACCGGGAAGTATTTCTGGTCACCTTTCATGGTGTAAACCAGTGCTTCAGCCGGAACAGCAAGGAATTTTTCTTCAAATGTTGCGGTCAGTACTACTGGCCACTCGACCAGTGAGGTGACCTCTTCCACTAAGCTGTCTGAAAGATCTGCGATACCACCGAGTTGCTCGGCCGCTTTTTGTGCATCAGCCAAAATAATGGCTTTACGGGTTTGGTAATCCGCAATCACTTTTCCGCGGGTTTCGAGCACTTGTGGGTACTGGTCAGCATTTTCCAGCGTGAACTGTGCTTCGCCCATGAAGCGGTGACCGCGTACGGTGCGGCCAGACGTTACGCCTAAAATCTCACCGGCCACCAGCTCATCACCCAAAAGTAGGGTAACAGTGTGAACTGGGCGGATAAAAGATATGCTCTTATCTGCCCAGCGCATAGGTTTTGGCATCGGCAGTTTTGCCAGCGCGCTGGCAACCATATCACCCAGTAATTCATTCGCAGGGCGACCAGC
>CAMTGL010000068.1 GCA_947071955.1 uncultured Plesiomonas sp. | reverse complement strand
CGGCCGGCCGGGCCGCATCCGAAGCTGCTTGGGGTCAGCTATTTCAGCAAAGTACCGAGACTTACCAGCACCCGCGTTTGGTGTTGTACCGCAATATGACAGGTACCGGCTGTGGTGCGGGGCAGGCGGTGATGGGGCCATTTTACTGTCCGGCAGATAAAACCGTTTATATTGACCTGTCTTTTTATCAGGATCTCAAAAATAAACTGGGTGCGCCGGGAGATTTTGCCCAAGCCTATGTGGTGGCACATGAAGTCGGCCACCATGTGCAGCAACAACTGGGTATTGAAGCGAAAACCCGTCGGGCACAAAAGGGTATGAGTGAAGCGAAGGCGAATCAGTTGTCCGTTAAAATGGAGCTGCAAGCCGATTGTTTTGCCGGTGTTTGGGCATATTACATGCAAAAAGATCAATCACTGGAAGTGGGCGATATTGAAGAAGCGCTGAATGCAGCTGAATCAATTGGTGATGATCGCTTGCAAAAGCAAGCCAGCGGGCGGGTTGTTCCTGACAGCTTCACCCATGGCACGTCAGCACAGCGGGTCAACTGGTTTCAGCGTGGCTTTAGTTCGGGGAAACCTTCGCAGTGCGATACCTTTTCAGCCACGGCACTTTAATCGGCCGATGAGCTTATGTGCTTAAAAGTGCGCTCACTGGTGCACTTTCAAACCTATTCAATATCAAGTGTGAGCGCCGCACTCGTTACGTACGAATAACACACTTTTTTTATCGCTTTGGTGTGCAGGTTTCCAGCGGCATGCCAAAGCATAAATCAGATTAGCGCGCGGCAATCATCATCACTATCATCATTGTAACACCAGCCATTACATCAACAGTTATTACAGCAATAAGCACGGCAATCAAAAGAGTTACTGCGCTGAAAATATTGCTTGTATCCTATTGATTAATAAAATCTTCCCGAGTAATTGCACTGTTTTTTCTGCTGTTTATCCCACCAAAGTATTAATTCTCTGCGTGCCGACGTATTAAGCATTTGTAGCCTATAGTTATAAAACAGGGCGTTCAGTGTATGGGCGTGAATGCATATTGCTGTCATTTCTTACGGCCGCGGGGTTTAGATTAACTCGCACTGATAACAGGACTTTATCGTGAGTGAGAATCTTTTTTCAGTAATACACACATGGGTAAATCGCTGGCAAAATTGGCAGCACCCAGAGGCGGCTGGATTACAAGAAGATGCCCCTTTACGGGCTGAATTGTTCAGTGCCGAGCAGATGGTGCGCCACGGAAAGGTGTTGGCTCGATCGCACAAGTTAGCAAAACGAACATACCCAGATCGCCTGTTAAAGCGTTTGGAGGATAATGAGCGAGTTTTGGTGCGCTGTTGCCAGCTCCTACAAGCTTCAACGCAAACTCAGCAATTACCCCCTGCCGGAGAGTGGCTGCTCGATAACTACTATCTGGTGGAAGAGCAAATTCACCTGATTCGCCAGAGTTTACCGAAAAAATATGGGCGGGGTTTACCGCGTTTAAGTAACGCAAACCAGCAAGGTATTCCACGCGTATATGATATTGCGCTGGAGGCCATTGCACATGGTGATGGCCACTGGGATGCTGACAGTTTTAGTGGTTTTATCAGTGCTTACCAGACGTTGTCTGATCTGAGTTTAGGTGAGTTGTGGGCGCTGCCTATTATGCTGCGTCTTGCCCTGATTGAAAACTTACGCCGCATTGCTCTGTGCCAGATAGACGATGTACAACAGATATCACTGGCGATTGTCTGGGCTGAGCGTTTACTGAGTGTGGCACAAGCGCCGTCAGATCAGCAGTTACAGGCAGTGGCAGAGATGGCTGCGGCGCAACTGCCTTTAACGTACGGGTTTATTGCTGAATTTACCCGCCGTTTGCAGGGAAAAGGGGCGGCATTAACGCTGGCTACAGACTGGTTAACGTTACGCTTGCAAGAGCAGGGTAAAACCATTGAGTCAGCCGTACAAATGCAAGCGCAGTTACAGGCCACTCGCCAGTTATCGGTCAGCAACAGTATCAGTAGTTTACGCCATTTAGATGAGATGAACTGGCCTGAGTTCGTTGAAACAATGAGTGTGACTGAACAAATTTTGCGCACAGACCCCTGTGGTGTGTATGCACAAATGGATTTTACTACTCGTGATACTTACCGGCATGTTATTGAACGTTTAGCCCGCAGTGGGCGCGATAAATACAGTGAACCGGTTGTGGCTCGTAAGTTGCTGGAACAGGCTCAGCAGGCCGCTTCACGCTATGCCGCAGATGACAGACGTACCCATGTCGGCTATTACCTTATTGGTGATGGTTTGGCTGCCGTGGAAACGATGTTTGGTGTTCGGCGTGGTGTACGGGCAACACTACGGCAGATGATAAAAAAATATGCGCTGCATGTTTATGTTTCAGCCGTGATTGTAGGGGCGATGCTGCCAGTATGGTTGATGGCGTATGTCAGCAGCCCAGTTCACTGGTTGTTGCAGGCGGTATTGGGGGTTAGCGGCCTTATCGCGTTCAGTCAGTTGGCGTTATCACTGATTAATGAAGTGCTGACAAGGCAGGTGCGTCCGGCACATCTTCCAAAAGTGGATTATTCACAAGGGCTGCCACCTGAGTGCCGATCTTTAGTTGCTGTGCCGATGCTATTGCGCAGCAAGGCTCAGATTGATGAGGCGGTTGCCGCACTGGAGGTTCGGTATCTGGCTAACCCAGATACCTATTTGCATTTCGCATTGTTAACTGATTTTACCGATGCCTCACAGCAGATTATGCCGGAAGATGGTGATTTACTGGCTCATGCCAAACAGCATATTCTGAATTTAAATCAGCGAATTAACAGTGATTCGCGCAGCAGTGTTTTTTTCCTGCTACACCGTGACAGATGCTGGAATGAAGGTGAGCAGTGCTGGATGGGTTATGAGCGTAAGCGCGGAAAACTGGCTGCGCTGAATGCGTTTTTGCTGGGGCGTGATGCCGATGCCTTTGACAGTGTAACCGGCCGGCGTGCGGTATTGAGTAATGTACGCTACGTGATAACCCTTGATCTGGATACCCAACTGCCGCCGGATGCGGCGCGTCAGTTGATTGGTACTCTGGCTCACCCGCTTAATCAGGCTGTGTATGATCCTATTTGTCAGCGAGTGATCACTGGCTATGCCATTTTACAGCCACGTATTGCAGAAGTGATCCCCGAACAGGGGCCAAACCGGTATACCCAAATTTGTGGTGCAGAGTCGGGGCTTGATCCCTATACCCGCACTGTTTCGGATGTGTATCAGGATTTGTTTGGTGAAGGCTCTTTTATCGGTAAGGGGATTTACGATCTGGCGGTATTTGAGCGTGTCTTGTCTGATCGCTGGCCAGATAATCAGGTATTAAGCCATGATCTGCTGGAAGGTTGCTACGCCCGATCTGGCTTGATCAGTGACATTACCTTGTATGAGCCGCCGGTTGAAAATTATCTGGTTGATGTGGCCCGCCGTAGCCGCTGGATCCGAGGCGATTGGCAATTGCTTCCGTGGTTACGCCGTAAGCTGCGCAACACACAAGGGCAATACGAGCACAATACTTTATCCGCGCTATCACAGTGGAAACTGTTTGATAATCTGCGGCGCAGCATGGTGCCAGCGGCAACATTAACTCTACTGATCAGCAGCGTCTTATTGTGTTCACCGGCTGTGGTTGCAATTTTACTGGCTGTATTGCTCGTCGGTTCGCCGCTGGTGGCACTGCTGCTGGATGTGGCGGTGATGCCGGCTGAAATTTCGTTGTATCAGTACTGGCGTTTGAGTGTGAAACAGATGTTCTCCCGCCTACGTCAGCGCAGTCTTGAGCTGCTGTTATTGCCGTTTGATGCGTATTACCAGACCAAGGCGATAATGACGGCGGTTTGGCGCATGTGGGTTAGCCATGCCGGATTATTGGAGTGGACAACCGCTGAAGTTGCACAGCAAAATGCAAAAACGCAGGCCAGTGTTTTCTATCGCCGGATGTGGTTTTCGGTGGTGTGTTCGTTGGTAATTCCTGCTGCTGTATTGTGGCTTGCTCCGCACAATGTACTGATGGCCTTCTTGCTGGGCGTTGGCTGGTTGATTGTGCCCGCATTACTGGCGTATATCAGCCAGCCGGTGACCCGTAAAAACAGGCAGTTTGATGCTTCACAGCAGACATATTTACGCCAGTTAAGCCGTGAAACATGGGGCTTTTTTGAAACGTTTGTTAATGCTGATGAGAATTATCTGCCGCCAGATAACTTTCAGGAAGTGCCAGAGCCAGTGGTGGCACACCGCACTTCACCTACCAATATCGGGTTGTCACTATTAGCTAACCTGACTGCGTTTGATTTTGGTTACATCACCCGCCATAACCTATTACAGCGCTGCACATTAACCCTTAATACCCTTGATCAGCTTGGGCGTTATCGCGGCCATTTTTACAACTGGTACGATACACAAACACTCAGACCGCTCTATCCACGCTATATCTCAACAGTAGATAGCGGTAACTTGGCTGGACATTTGTTGATCCTTCGGCGTGGATTGCTGGCGTTGCGAGTGCCGTTACACCATGATCCTGCACAGCAAAATGCATTGCATACTCTCCCTGATATTGCCCGTTTCCAGTTGGCTATGCAGGGAATGACAGACACACTGAATTTGTTGTGCAGTGCGCTGGCTGATAGAGCCTCACCGGTGTGTGAGCAGCAAATTAGCGCACTGAAAACAGCGTTGGTTGATGATCTTACTCACCGTATTACCGACCGTGATTCTGCACATGTCTGGTTTGGCGGTCTGTACCAACAGGCTTTTGCACTTAATCTCTATATTCAGGATACCTACAGCGGCAGTGTTGCTCGCCGCTGGTCACAGGCTTTAGTGCAGCAGCTTGAGGATATACAGCAAGAGCTGGCGCTGAGTCAGGAGCAACAGCAGCAACAAAATGAGCAGATTACCCAGCTTGCGGCGCGGCTATTTGATTTTGCCCAGATGGACTTTGAGTTTTTGTTTGACCCTGCCCAACAGCTGTTACGGGTCGGTTATAACCTTGATTCTCGCCATTTTGATCAGGGGCATTATGATCTTTTGCAGTCAGAGGCGCGGCTAGGGCATTTTCTGGCGGTAGCGCTGCACCAGATCCCAGTAAAAAGCTGGTTTAATTTAGGAAGATTGCTTTCGGTGGTTGAGGGGCGGGCAGTGTTGGCGTCATGGAGTGGCTCGATGTTTGAGTACCTGATGCCGCAGTTGGTGATGCCTTCTTATCACGATACGATGATTACTCAAACTTGCCGCAACGCTGTATTGCAGCAGATCAGTTACGGTAAGCAGATGATGATCCCGTGGGGGATCTCGGAGTCAGGTTATAACCAAGTTGACGGGCAATTTAACTATCAATATCGCGCATTTGGTGTACCTGGCTTAGGGCTAAAACGCGGTTTGACCGAAGATCGGGTCATTGCCCCGTATGCCACTATGATGGCATTAATGCTTGAGCCTGATGCGGCTTGTCAGAACCTTCAGGCGCTGCAAGCGATCGGTGCTCGCGGTGCTTTTGGTTTTTATGAAGCGTTGGATTTTACCCCGAGCCGGTTAAACCGTGGTGAGCCACATGTGCTAATTCGCTCCTATATGGCTCATCATCAGGGAATGGGCTTTTTAGCGCTGGCTCATCAATTACTTGGCCAAAAAATGCCGCAGCGTTTTACTGCTGAACCGCTATTTAGAGCGGCACATTTGTTGCTGCAAGAAAAAATGCCAAAAGCCATTAATTTGTACGTACAACGCCAACAATTTGAGCCTGTCACCCACGATATTCAGCACAGTGGCGATGTGCAGCGGCGGTTCTATGCACAAGATCTGAGCTCGCCTGAAATCCAATTGCTTTCAAACTCACGCTATCATGTGATGTTAAGCCAGAGCGGTGCCGGTTATAGCCGGTGGCAAAATCTGGCGCTCACCCGCTGGCGGGCCGACCCGACCACCGAGAAATACGGATTATTTTGCTATATCCGTGATCTGGATACAGGCAGTTACAGCAGTATCAGTTGCCAGCCACTTGGGGTAACAACGGAACTGTTCGATAGCGACTATCAGGCCGTGTTTTCAGAGTCAAAGGTCGAATATCAACAAGCATTGTCACAGTTGAAAGTACATACCGAAGTGGTGGTTTCACCGGAAGATGACGTTGAATTACGCCGAATTACCCTGACAAACCTGAGCTATCAGCGTAAAGAAATTGAGCTAACCAGCTATGCGGAGGTGGTGCTTGCTCCACTGATTACCGATCAGTTACACCCTGCATTTAGTAATCTGTTTATGCAAACCGAGATTGTTGGTGGGCTGCAAACGCTGCTTTGTCATCGCCGGGCACGTACTGCAAAAGAGCAAAATCCATGGCTGTTTCATCAGTTAAATGTGCATGATTCAGTGCTAGATGGCGTGAGTTATGAAACTGATCGGGCAAAATTTATTGGCCGAGGCCGCAGTGCGGTAAATCCGTTAGCGATGCAGGCAGGGCAAGTGTTGAGTAATTCACAGGGGGCAGTACTTGATCCGGTCGTGGCGATTCGCCGGAAAATAGTACTCGAGCCTAATGCCGAGGTTACGGTCGATCTACTGCTGGGTATTGCACCGGAACGTGAGCTCTGTTTGCAGTTGGCTGAAAAATACCATGATCGGCATTTAGCCGACCGAATTACCCATTTGGCGTGGACACACAGTCAGGTTTTTCTGCATCAAATCAACACCGTTGAAACTGAAACGCTGCTGTTTAACCGCTTGGCTGGCCTGATTCTGTTCCCTGATGCACGGTTACGTGCTGCTGCTGAGATACTGGCTGAGAATCGGTTGGGGCAGTCGGGCTTATGGCCGTATGCCATTTCGGGCGATTACCCTATCGTGTTGCTTTTTATCCACCAAGCAGACGGTGTTCGCTTGATGCAACAGTTGGTACAAGCGCATGCCTATCTGCGCTTGAAAGGCTTTGCGTTTGATTTGGTGATATTGAACGAAGAGGTGGCCGGTTATCGGCAGGAGCTACAAACTCACTTAGGCAGTATGCTCACCTCTGGTCCAGCGGCAAGCTGTATTGATCAACCCGCAGGGGTCTTTTTACGCGCAAGTCAGGCTATGCCGGCAGATGATCGGCGTTTATTACAGTCGGTTGCCGCGCTGATTCTTGACGATCAGTTCGGATCGCTACCCGATCAACTCAGTGTTGCTCGATCTTTCCCTCGTCAGCTTGATATCCCTGAAAATATATCGCCTGCAAGAGAAACAGAGAGTGAACAGGTCTGCCACTATCCCCAGAGTGATCTGCGCTTTTTTAATGGATTAGGCGGTTTTAGCACAGATGGCCGTGAGTATGTGATGCTGCTCGATCAAGAGCGGAGAACGCCAGTACCATGGTCAAATATTCTGGCAAACCCACGTTTTGGCTCAGTGATCAGTGAAAGCGGGCAAGCCTATACGTGGTATCAAAATGCGCACGAATACCGCTTAACGCCGTGGAATAATGATCCGGTGAGTGATAGTAGCGGTGAGGCTTTCTATATTCGTGATCAAGACAGTGGGCAAGTTTGGTCGCCAACGGCATTACCTTGCCCCGGTACGGGGGAGTATCGTACCCGACACGGGTTTGGTTACAGCTTGTTTGAGCATACTGAACGCGGAATTACCTCTGAGTTGCGTGTGTTTGTCGCGCGTGAACGGCCGGTAAAATTCTTCCGTCTGAAATTGATTAACCGTTCAACTGAGCGTCGGCGTTTGAGTATTACCGGATTTGTTGAGTGGATTTTAGGTGATCTGAAAAATAAAACTGCTGCACACGTAGTCACGTCGGTTGAACCGCAAACCCGTGCGGTACTGGCACGGAACAGCTATAACCAATCGGGGGATACTCGCACGGTCTTTTTTGATGTCAACTTACCTGAGCGTACTCTCTGTACTGACAGGCGCGCATTTTTAGGTGCATTGGGCCGTGAAAGTCAGCCGGTTGGGTTGAATACCGCATTTGTGACTCAGGGGGCAGGCAATACGGCCAGTAACAACGGTAAAACCGGTGCCGTTGACCCTTGTGCCGCTTTGCAAGTCAGCCTGATGCTACTGGCGGGTGAAGAGCGTGAAGTGGTGTTTATGCTGGGGGCAGAAGACTCACCAGAGCAGGCCGTGGCACTTTTACAGCATCTACGTGGGATAGGTGCTGACAGCACGATGCCACTAGCAGCACATGCTGATCAGGAATTTGCCACCGTACAACGTTTCTGGCACACCACGCTGGGTGCACTGCAAGTGACAACCCCAGAGCCTGAGCTCGATTTGCTGCTCAATGGTTGGTTATTGTACCAGACCCTGACTTGCCGTTTTGAAGCCCGAAGTGGTTATTATCAATCAGGCGGCGCATTTGGTTTTCGTGATCAGTTGCAAGATTGTATGGCGCTGGTTCATGCGGCTCCGCAACTGTTACGCCAGCATTTACTGCTGGCCGCATCTCGCCAGTTTTCCGAGGGGGATGTACAACACTGGTGGCATCCCCCAATGGGGCAAGGGGTGCGTACCCGCTGTTCTGATGACTACCTCTGGCTGCCGTATGTGTTGTGCCATTATGTGGCTAGCACCAGTGATATCAGCATTTTGCACGAGCCCATTCACTACCTGCAAGGGCGCAGCCTCAGAGAAGGGGAAGAGTCATATTATGATGCTCCGCAGATCAGTGAGCTGAGTGAAAGCCTCTACCAACATGCCGTTCGTGCGGTGATGCACGGCCTGCGTTTTGGCGTACATGGTTTACCGTTAATGGGGTCGGGAGACTGGAATGACGGTATGGATCAGGTCGGAATTGAAGGGAAAGGGGAAAGCGTGTGGCTGGGCTTTTTCCTGTACGATGTATTGCAGCGTTTTGCTGATTTAGCTGAACGAACTGATGATCTGCACATGGCCGCGCTCTGTTTAGATCAGGCCCAGCAGTTACAGGCGAATTTAGAGACATCAGGCTGGGATGGCCAGTGGTATCGCCGTGCGTATTTTGATGATGGCACACCGCTCGGTTCAGCAAGTAATATCGAGTGCCGTATTGATTCTATCGCACAAAGCTGGTCGGTATTGTCAGAGTCGGCTGCACTTGAACGTAGTCGCTTGGCGATGCACTCACTCAATACCCATCTGGTCAGACGGCCACAAAATATTATTCAGTTACTTGACCCACCGTTTGATCAAGCGGCACTCAACCCCGGTTATATCAAAGGCTATGTTCCCGGCGTGCGTGAGAACGGTGGCCAATACACCCATTCGGCGGTGTGGGCAACCATGGCTTTTGCCAAGTTGGGGGATAAAGAGCGGGCTTGGGAGTTAACCCGCATGCTAAACCCGATTAACCACGGTAAAACACTGGCACAGGTAGCACAGTATAAGGTTGAGCCGTATGTGGCTGCTGCCGATATTTATGCAGTTGAGCCTCATACAGGGCGCGGCGGCTGGACATGGTATACCGGTTCTGCCGGTTGGATGTACCGCCTGATGAGCGAGTCACTGCTGGGTATTCGCCGCAGTGGTACACGTTTGCTGATTGAACCGTGCTTGCCGGAGGAGTGGGAGAGTTATAGTCTGCGTTACCAGTATCAAGATACGCTGTATCTGATCACTGTATCGCAGGTAGATAGCGATGCAGGGATAACCATTGATGGTGTTGCCAGCCCGCACGAGGCTGTTCAGTTGCATAATGATAGAAAAACACATCAGGTGAGTATCAGTGTGT
>CAMTGL010000067.1 GCA_947071955.1 uncultured Plesiomonas sp. | reverse complement strand
CGCCTCCAATGAGAACCCGCTCGGATTAGCCCCGGCAGTACAGCAGGCACTCACACAGGCTCTGAGTGATTTGAGCCGTTATCCTGATGCCAACGGATTTTACCTAAAGCAGATACTGGCAGCCCATTTTGGTACGCAAGAAGCCCAGATCACACTGGGTAATGGCTCAAATGATCTGCTGGAAATGATTGCTCGGGTCTTTGTCAGTGAACAAGATGAAGTGATTTATGCCCAGCATGCCTTTATTGTGTACCCGCTGGTGGTACAGGCACTCAATGCACATGCTGTTGTCGTGCCTGCACGCGAGTGGGGGCATGATCTCAGTGCGATGCTGGCAGCGATTACGGCAAAAACTAAACTGATTTTTATTGCAAACCCGAATAACCCGACTGGTACTTTTCTGGAAACGGCTGAACTGTCTGACTTTTTACAGCAAGTCCCTCCGCACGTCATGGTTGTGCTTGATGAAGCCTATACTGAATTTGTGCCACTGGCCCGCCGTTCACCCTCTATTGAGTGGGTAGAAAACTTCCCCAACCTGATTGTTTGCCGTACTTTCTCTAAAGCCTATGGTCTGGCGGGTTTGCGTATAGGTTACGCTGTATCTCATCCTGAGGTAGCTGGACTACTTAACCGCCTGCGCCAGCCGTTCAACTGTAGCAGCTTGGCATTACTGGCCGCCCAAACCGTACTGACTGATGACGCTTATCTGGCCGCCTCAGTTGAAAATAATCGTCAGGGCATGCAGCAGTTGATCACCTTTTGCCAGCAAAAGGGCATTGCCTATATCCCTTCATTAGGGAATTTTATTACGCTGGATATGGGGCAGCCAGCCGCGCCTCTTTATCAGCAACTGCTGCAGCAAGGCGTTATTGTGCGCCCGATAGCCGGTTATGGCATGCCAAATCATCTGCGTGTCAGTATCGGTTTACCGCATGAAAACCAGCGGTTTATTGATGCATTAACGCCGCTACTGGCTTGAATACCTCCATGTTGATTGCAATATGGCGGCGCTTTTATTGTGGCATTGCAAACTAAAACCGCCAATAAGCCACACAATCGCGACATATAAAATAACCATAAATAACAGCAAATGTATGTGCAGGAGTACGAGAGTATCAGTATGGATTCGTTAACCCTTAACCCAATACCACACGTCAGCGGCACCATTAATCTGCCCGGTTCCAAAAGCGTATCAAATCGCGCACTGCTGTTGGCGGCGCTGGCAAAAGGCACAACCCGCCTGACCAACTTACTCGACAGTGATGATGTACGGCACATGCTGAGTGCACTCACCGCACTGGGTGTGACTTATCACCTGTCTGATGATCGCACAACCTGTGATGTACAGGGGATAGGCCATACTTTTGCACTACCGGCCAGCACTGATGCTTCGCCGTTAACGCTTTTTTTGGGCAATGCCGGTACCGCAATGCGGCCGTTAGCTGCCGCACTGAGCCTTGGCGCGGGCAGTGTTATTCTTACCGGTGAACCGCGCATGAAAGAGCGCCCAATAGGGCACTTGGTTGATGCTTTGCGCCAAGCCGGAGCCGATATTCAATATCTTGAGCAGGAAAACTACCCACCGCTACTGATCCGCGGAAAAAGCCTTCAGGGTGGAAAAGTGACCATTGATGGCTCAGTGTCTAGCCAGTTTCTCACCGCCTTCTTGATGGCTGCCCCCCTGTTTAATGGCAATACCGAACTGCACATTCAAGGTGAACTGGTCTCAAAACCTTATATTGATATCACCCTGCATATCATGGCGGTATTTGGTGTACACATAACACACGAAAACTATCAGGTTTTCCATATTCAAGGTCAGCAACAATACCTCTCGCCAGAGCATTATTTGGTGGAAGGCGATGCCTCCTCTGCTTCGTATTTTTTAGCGGCGGCAGCAATCAAAGGCGGAACTATTCGCGTTACCGGCATTGGCCGTAACAGCGTACAAGGCGATGTGAAGTTTGCCGACGTACTGGAAAAAATGGGCGCTAAAATTCGCTGGGCAGATGACTATGTTGAGTGTCAGCGCGGTGAACTCAAAGGCATTGATTTGGATATGAACCATATCCCTGATGCCGCCATGACCATTGCCACTACAGCCCTGTTTGCGCAGGGGGAAACCTGTATCCGTAACGTATATAACTGGCGGGTTAAAGAGACCGACCGTTTAGCGGCAATGGCGACTGAACTGCGCAAAGTGGGGGCGATTGTTGAAGAGGGGCATGACTATATCCGTATCGTACCGCCTGCGGTTTTGCAGCATGCCAACATTGAAACCTACAATGACCACCGTATGGCCATGTGTTTTTCACTCGTTGCATTGTCAGATACTCCGGTCACTATTCTTGATCCGGCATGTACCTCTAAAACATTTCCTGACTATTTTCAGCGTTTTCATACCCTAGCGCGGGAATAAACCATTTAGCGGGTGGATACTCTTCTTTTCATGCTTACCGCAGTCATCTAAACAGATGACTGCCGTTACCGCGATTTGCGCTTTCATTACATATCTATCTATATTTATACATGCACATATCGCTGCAATAAAATAGAATGCAATTAACGCTAATAAGTAACATCCTGATTTATAGCTTATTTATAATAAAAAATGAGTGTGAGTGTAAAAAGTATATTGAAAAAAGTACTGTTTGCGGGATAGAAACGGGTTCAGCGTTATTCCCGCTAATTCGTTTATAAATACTGGTGTTTAATTTCCTGCATCTTCTTCGGATAACCTCACTTTTCCAGTATAATCCCGCGCAACATAGCGCCCGGCAAAAAAACGCCCCGCACACTGAGTGTGTCGGTACTCTTTTTGTCACTTATATGGCGTATTACGCGGAACTTAACGGAGGATGCCATGTCAGACAACACGCAGTTCAATGCGAACTCTGTCAATCCCGTCATTACAGTTGATGGCCCAAGCGGTGCAGGTAAAGGCACATTGTGCAAAGCACTGGCTGAACAACTGGGTTGGCACTTACTTGACTCAGGCGCGATTTATCGCGTACTGGCCATGGCTGCATTGCATCATCACATTGACATTGAATCAGAAGATGCCTTAGTGCCGCTGGCAGCACACCTAGATGTACAATTTAAGTCAGTTGATGGCCACGTTTGTGTGATTTTAGAAGGCGAAGATGTTTCGCATGATATCCGCACTGAAACTGTCGGCAACATTGCCTCGCGTGCCGCAGCATTTCCGCGTGTGCGTGAAGCCCTGCTGCGTCGTCAACGCGCCTTTCGCACCGCTCCCGGCTTGATTGCTGATGGCCGCGACATGGGTACGGTTGTTTTCCCTGATGCACCGGTAAAGATCTTTTTAGATGCCAGTGCAGAAGAGCGAGCACAGCGTCGTATGTTGCAGTTGCAGGCGAAAGGGTTTGATGTTAACTTTGAGCGCCTCTTAGTCGAAATCCGTGAGCGCGATCACCGTGATCGTAATCGAGCGGTTGCACCGCTGATTGCTGCCGATGACGCACTGTTACTGGATTCGACTGAAATGCCAATAGAACAAGTAATTGAAACGGCAATGGAATATGTCAGAAAAACACTGAAGCGTTAAGCCGGTGTTTGACGCATATTTTGCTGTTGTCTCGCTTTTTTGTTATATTGGCATGTTCTATCAGCGGACTGCATGGATGCGGCGAGCTATTTTAAAGCAACCCCATTTAGCAGGACGTTAAATGGTAGTTATCTTTCATTAGTGAAGATTAATAAACATGACTGAATCTTTTGCTCAACTCTTTGAAGAGTCCCTAAAAGAACTGGAAACCCGTCCAGGTTCTATCGTTCGTGGTACTGTTATCGCTATTCAGAACGGTATCGTTCTGGTTGATGCTGGCCTGAAGTCCGAGTCTGCAATCCCAGCTGAACAGTTCAAGAACGCACAGGGTGAGCTGGAAATCAACGTCGGTGACGAAGTTGACGTAGCACTGGACGCAGTAGAAGACGGCTTCGGTGAAACTCTGCTGTCTCGTGAAAAAGCGAAGCGTCACGAAGCTTGGCTGATGCTGGAAAAAGCATACGAAGAAGCTGCAACCGTTATCGGTGTGATTAACGGCAAGGTGAAAGGTGGTTTCACTGTTGAACTGAACGGTATCCGTGCGTTCCTGCCAGGTTCACTGGTAGACGTTCGTCCAGTTCGTGACACTGCTCACCTGGAATACAAAGAGCTTGAGTTCAAAGTAATCAAGCTGGATCAAAAGCGTAACAACGTTGTTGTTTCTCGTCGTGCAGTTATCGAGTCTGAGAACAGCCAAGAGCGTGATCAGCTGCTAGAAAACCTGCAAGAAGGCATGGAAGTTAAGGGTATCGTTAAGAACCTGACTGACTACGGTGCATTCGTTGACTTGGGCGGCGTTGATGGCCTGCTGCACATCACTGATATGGCATGGAAGCGCGTTAAGCATCCAAGCGAAATCGTGAACGTTGGCGACGAAATCACTGTTAAAGTGCTGAAGTTTGACCGTGAGCGCACTCGTGTTTCTCTGGGCCTGAAGCAACTGGGTGAAGATCCATGGGTTGCTATCGCTAAGCGTTACCCAGAAAGCACTCGTCTGACTGGCCGTGTAACTAACCTGACTGATTATGGCTGCTTCGTAGAAATCGAAGAAGGCGTTGAAGGTCTGGTACACGTTTCAGAAATGGATTGGACCAACAAGAATATCCACCCATCTAAAGTTGTTAACGTGGGTGATGTTGTTGAAGTTATGGTTCTTGACATCGACGAAGAGCGTCGTCGTATCTCCCTGGGTCTGAAGCAGTGCAAATCTAACCCATGGCAGCTGTTCGCGGAAACCCACAACAAGGGCGACCGTGTTGAAGGTAAAATCAAGTCTATCACTGACTTCGGTATCTTCATCGGCCTGGACGGTGGCATCGATGGCCTGGTTCACCTGTCTGACATCTCCTGGAACGTTGCAGGCGAAGAAGCAGTACGTGAATTCAAGAAAGGCGACGAAATCGCAGCAGTAGTTCTGCAAGTTGATGCAGAGCGTGAGCGTATCTCTCTGGGCGTTAAGCAACTGGAAGAAGATCCGTTCAACAACTTCATGTCTGTTTACAAGAAAGGTGCTATTGTTACTGGTAAAGTAACCGCAGTTGATGCGAAAGGCGCTACTGTTGAGCTGACTGACGGCGTTGAAGGCTACCTGCGTGCTTCTGAAGCATCTCGTGACCGTATCGAAGACGCGACTTTAGTTCTGAGCGTTGGCGACGAAGTTGAAGCGAAGTTCACCGGTGTTGACCGTAAGAACCGCGTTGTAAACCTGTCTGTTCGCGCGAAAGACCAAGCTGAAGAAACTGAAGCAATGGCAACTCTGAACAACAAGCAGGATGAAGCTGCGTTCGGTAATGCAATGGCTGAAGCATTCAAAGCTGCTAAAGGCGAATAATTAACCGAATTCGGGAAGTAGATTACTGCTTCCCGATGGTAAAGCGAATAAGCCACCTCGGAGGGCCTATGACCAAGTCTGAATTAATTGAAAGGCTTACTACTCAGCAATCACATCTTTCTGCGAAAGTGGTCGAAGATGCGATAAAAGAGATGTTAGATCATATGGGTGATACACTTGCTAGTGGTGAGCGTATTGAGATCCGTGGGTTTGGTAGTTTTTCGCTTCACTATCGTGCGCCGCGGATTGGTCGTAACCCGAAAACCGGTGATAAAGTTGAGCTGGAAGGTAAACAAGTCCCTCACTTTAAGCCGGGCAAAGAGTTGCGCGAGCGGGTAAATATGTCCGTGTAAATCATGGCGCATAGCGGATTAATTTGAAACGGCATCCTTCGGGATGCCGTTTTCTTTTGTAGATTGTGTGCATTTTTGAGATCATAGGCGATATTGCACTGTGGCTGTGATACCCTATTTTTTGGCATAATTTACATAAATTTGTGATAGCACAGAGGATGTTGATGTGAAGTATCTACTTGGTTTTTTGATTGCACTTGCGGTCTTCATTATTGGCGTAACGTTAGGTGCACAGAATGAAACGTTGGTAACGTTTAACTACTTACTGGCACAGGGTGAGTTCCGTCTTTCTTCCTTATTGGCTATGCTATTTGGTAGTGGCTTTGTTTTAGGCTGGATTATCTGCGGTTTATTCTATTTGCGCGTGCGTTTTAGCTTGAGTCGTGCTCACCGTCAAATTAAACGCCAGCAGCAGCAACTGGATCAGCAGACTACTGCAACCCCAGTGGCTGAGCAAAAATAAGGAAACCAACGCAATGCTTGAGCTGTTGTTTCTGTTGCTACCAATAGCCGCTGCCTATGGCTGGTATATGGGGCGCAGAAGTGCTCGGCAAGATGAACAACAGGAAGTTAACCGTCTTTCGCGCGAGTACGTTGCCGGCGTTAACTTCCTGCTTTCCAATCAACAGGATAAAGCTGTTGATCTGTTTCTTGATATGCTCAAAGAAGACAGTGGAACAGTTGAAGCACACCTGACGTTAGGCAACTTGTTTCGCTCCCGTGGTGAAGTGGATCGCGCTATTCGTATTCATCAGGCGTTGGTTGAAAATGCATCATTGACCTTTGATCAGCGTTTGTTAGCTATTCAGCAATTAGGTAAAGATTATCTGGCCGCCGGTTTTTATGATCGTGCGGAAGATATGTTTACACAGCTTATTGACGAGCCAGATTTTCGTGAATCTGCATTACAGCAACTTCTGACCATCTATCAAACAACCCGTGAGTGGGCAAAAGCAATAGAGATGGCCGAGAAGCTAATGAAGCTGGGCAAAAATACCCTAAATGTGGATATTGCCCATTTTCACTGTGAGCTTGCATTGCAGTTTATGGCTGAAAACTTGCCTGATAAAGCAGCTACTCACTTAAAAAAAGCGGCACAATCTGATCGCTTATGTGCGCGAGTTTCACTGATGCAGGGCCGTTTATTAATGGCCACGGCAGAGTACGCAAAAGCGGCTACCGAGCTTGAGCGTGTATTAGTGCAAGATATTGATTTTATTCCTGAAGTATTGCCGATGCTCAATGAGTGTTATCAGGCAATGCAGCGGCCAGATCAGATGCGCCATTTTTTAGAGCGCTGCTGTGATGCAAACGCTGGCGCGATGGCTGAGCTGATGCTGGCTGATATGCTGGAACAAAGTGAAGGTATTGATGTTGCACAAAATTATATTAATAAAGAGTTGCAGCGCCACCCGACCATGCGTTTGTTTCATCGCTTAATGCAGTACCACCTTGCCGAGGCAGAAGAGGGGCGGGCTAAAGAGAGCTTGTCTTCACTGCAAAGTATGGTGGCCGAACAAATCAGCACTAAACCGCGTTATCGTTGCCAAAAGTGTGGTTTTACATCACACGCATTGTATTGGCATTGTCCATCATGCCGCAGTTGGGCAACGGTGAAGTCAATTCGCGGGTTGGATGGCGAGTAGAATAATAAAATAAAGCAGCAGCCATAATGAGCTGCTGTTTTTTTATGCTAAGTACGTTGTTGAGTTAAATTGGTGTGTTAAATAAGCCTGTTAATAAGGATAAGTGATGCAAGCTGGCCTATCTCAAAATAAAATTATTGTGGCATTAGATTACGCTGATCAGTCTGCTGCATTGGCATTTGTGGATCGTATTGATCCTGCGTGTTGTCGTTTAAAAGTGGGCAAAGAGATGTTCACACTGTTTGGCCCTGAGTTTGTACGGGCACTGCATCAGCGTGGATTTGAGGTTTTTCTTGATCTGAAGTTTCACGATATTCCGAATACCTGCGCCCGTGCTGTTGCTGCCGCCGCAGAGTTGGGCGTGTGGATGGTGAATGTGCATGCTAGCGGTGGTGAGCGAATGATGCGTGCTGCCCGTGATATTTTACTGCCATACGGGAAAGATGCTCCGTTACTGATTGGGGTCACGGTACTGACTAGCATGGAAGATAGTGATCTGGCAGGTATTGGTATTGAGGTTTCACCGCATGAGCAGGTTGAGCGTTTGGCGTTATTGGCTCAGCGCAGCGGGCTTGATGGTGTGGTGTGCTCGGCACAAGAGGCCAGTATGCTAAAACAGCGTTGTGGTGCTGATTTTATGCTGGTAACACCGGGTATTCGTCCTGAAGGGGCTGATGCTGGTGATCAGCGCCGGATTATGACACCTAAACAGGCGGTGTTGGCAGGCGTTGATTACATGGTTATTGGCCGCCCGATTACGCAATCGATTGACCCCGCTCAGACACTACAGACGATCTATCAATCTCTGGCATAATAGTACTTATTGTAAGAGTCATTCTGCCAAGAAGGGGAAGAAGTATGGGTGACAACTCTCGCTTGGTGTACTCCACCGAAACCGGCCGGATTAAAGAAGAACCTGTGGTTATAGCTAGGCCACAAGGTGACGGTATTGTGCGGATACAGCGCCAGACCAGTGGCCGCAAGGGTAAAGGGGTTTGTGTGATTACAGGGGTTGACCTGTCGGATCCTGATTTAACCAAACTGGTGGCTGAGTTAAAAAAGAAGTGTGGTTGCGGTGGTACGCTCAAAGAGGGCATCATTGAAATTCAGGGTGATAAACGCGATTTGATCAAGCAGCTTCTTGAAGCCAAAGGTATGAAAGTTAAATTGGCAGGCGGGTGATAAATCTGTTTTTGAGTGGATAAAAAAATCCCCGTTATTGCGGGGATTTTTTACATAAGCGATATTATGTTGGCTACTCGAGCCGATTACATGGTGTGTTTTATACCTATTTTTGTTAACCACCAGTTCATTGGGTAGGCAGTACAAAAACCGACCACCATGGCAATTTGCATCATAAACCAATATACCGCACTGTTGTGTGGCATATCTGGTGTGAATATGCCAAAGAGTACAATTGACATCCAGATATACATCCCTATTTGCCAGCATGTGAGCGAAAGAAAATCAGCTTTGATGGCATTTTTGAATGCTGCTGAAGGTGACATTCCCATCTCTCTAGCGGGCATATATTGAAAATAGATACCAAAAATTAATGCAAGGATAAAATCAAATACCCAGCCGCCGACAATATAGCTACCTGCCAATGATATCGGAATAAAAAAGGTAATCCATTCACCGGCAATATCGGCCAGTGTGCAACCTATCCCGCAATGTGTACTGACAGTAAATACGCCTTTCCAAGTGATTTTTTTATGCGGCATATGTTCCATGTGCATGTCATGGCTCATGGCTGTCGCGGTTTTATCGTGCAACATATGCTCCATGTGCATATCATGGTTCATGGCTGTCGTGGTGTTATCATGCGACATATGCTCCATGTGCATGTTATGCATCATCATTTTTTGCCCACCTTTAGGTGCGCGTCCGAACCAGAAATAAGCGATTAAACCGATGATGCCGAAATAGAGTGCATTGATTGGCCATGCTATCGCCATCACTTTCATTGATTGTGCGCGATCAGAGTGAATATCCCAGTAAATAATGATGGTACAGAGAAGGGCGCTGATTAGCCAGATTATAGCTAACGTATGAAGCCATTCTGGAAAGATCATAATATTGCCTCGATAAATATTAAAGAATACAAAGAGTAATATTGCTTAAGTTTATTAATTCTTACTATTTGTTGAGTTAATATACAAATAGTAAAATTGTTAATTTAAATTTCAGCAGTGATTCACGCTATTTTTAAAGTCTAATTGAGTTTTTGGTGTCTGTGTTTTATTGTTGGAAACGAAATATATCGGTGTTATTTATTACTGTTTTTTATAGATTTACTCTTATTAATAATATTGATGCTGTCCTGATCCTTTGATTTTGTAATGGAAATCAAAAACTGCTATTGATTAAATCTTGTTC
>CAMTGL010000066.1 GCA_947071955.1 uncultured Plesiomonas sp. | reverse complement strand
CAGTATTTTCCGCCAGATGGAGCTAGAACCGCACCCAATTCCGCGCTGCGTAGTCATGAGCGCCGGAACTGGCGGCACATCAGCAACGATTGGCCGCTATATTCGTTATAAATCACACCCGACTGAACTGCTGGTTGTTGACCCTGAAAACTCGGTCTTTTTTGATTGCTATACCCATAATGATCGGGATTTGACCTGCGGATGTGGCAGTAAAATTGAAGGTATTGGCCGCCCGCGTGCCGAGCCCTCTTTTATTTGCGGCGTGATTGATGAAATGATGCAAGTGCCTGATTTAGCGAGTATCGCCACCATTCACTGGCTGGAAAAAATAGTAGGGCGGAAAGTCGGTGCATCAACCGGAACGAATGTCTGGGGAGCACTACAACTGGCACAACGCATGCGGGCAAACCACGAACAAGGTTCAATTGTAACCTTGTTGTGCGACAGCGGTGAACGTTACCTAGATACCTATTATGACCCCGCATGGATACGCGGCACACTGGGCGATATCTCACCTTATCTGCAGCAGCTTCAACAGTTGCAACAGTTGCAACAGGCTTAAAACGAACGTCAGTAACCCTTTTACTTATTCACATAGTGATACGGAAGTCACGGTAATTGCGGGTAACAAGGCGATAAACAGACAAATAAAAAAGCGATTTTCCAGCCATTAACAGCAGAAAATCGCTTTTTACTTTTCACTCTAAAAATGGCTATGCTATTTTTTTATCTCTGTACCTTATGACTGTTTTATTGATAACAAACAGTGTGAAAAACACCAAGCCAGCACAAAGATCCTCTTAGCTATGCTCTTTATCACTGAGCGGCGCAGACGCTACAGAAGACTCTAGTGGAAGCTCCTGCAATTGCTCGCCCTCTTTTATCCATGCAACCAGCAGTGTATAAGCAACAGCCAACACAACAGGGCCGATAAATAAGCCGATAATACCAAACGCCAGCAAACCACCGATAACACCGGTCAGGATCAGCATCAGCGGTAAATCAGCACCACGCTTAATCAGCATTGGGCGCATAAAGTTATCCATGCTCCCAACCAGCAGTGACCATACTAGCAGGAACGTACCCCACGTATTATCACCACTCCAGTAAATCCACGCGACAGCAGGAAACAGCACCAATGCAGGGCCTAACTGAGCAATTCCCAGTAAGAACATCAGCACAGTCAATACCATAGCGTAAGGAACACCGGCAATAAATAGCCCTACACCGGCTAAACCAGACTGAACCAGTGCGGTAACCACAACCCCCAACGCCACAGCTCGAATTGCCTGTGATGCTAAGATCACCGCAGTATCTCCCCGCTCGCCGGCCAAACGGCGGGTAAAACGGCGTAGCCCTTTCGCAGCCAGCTCACCTGAGCTATACAGCAGGCCACAGATCACCACAGTGATAATAAAATGAACCACCAGCATACCAAGGTTGCCCGCTTGTGAGGCAATCCAGCTTAGAGTCTTACCGATATACGGCGTTAACCTGCTGAGCAGTGCTTTACCGCCACTGGCTTGAATTTGTATCCAGGTTTCAGCCAGTTTCGGCCCAACCCACGGGATCTTACTCAGATTATCTAATACCGGAATATCCAGTGAAGAGAGCTTGCCGCTCCACGCGATTAACGCAGGAGCATTCTCTACCATGGTACTGATAGCCAGCAAAATAGGGATAACAAACAGCAATAGCAGTGCGGTTGTCATCACAAATGTGGCCAGCCCTCGTTTGCCCCACAGTATTTTCTGGAAAAACAGTAAAATAGGCCATGTAGCAATCACTATCATGGTTGCCCAGACTAACGCGGGCAAAAATGGGTTCACAACCCAAAAAGTAGCAATAATTAAGATGCCAATAAACAGCACGCTTAAAACCGTACCGGCCAAATCAGTACGAATGGATTTATTCAGTGTGGCAAGCTTGTTCAGCGCAACAGGTTTACTTGGCGTAATGGGTTCACTCGACATAGAAAGCCTTTATAAAAAATCTTAATAATAACAATGCGATAAATGCTCTGCATCGTAGAGCATTAAAATGATGACATGATTTAACGCGTGCACAACTTACACCTTTTCTCTATGCTTATCTGCATGAATTTTCGCAGCGTACGCCATGTAGTGATTGGCCTCCGCCAACCATAAGTATAGAAGTTAATCTCATGTCAAAAGCAGTTGTTGTATTCAGTGGCGGACAAGATTCTACCACTTGTCTAATTCAGGCTCTCTCAATTTATGATGAAGTTCACTGTATTACCTTTGATTACGGCCAGCGCCATCGTGCAGAAATTGATATCGCCCGACGATTAGCCGCAGAGTTAGGTGTTACCGCCCATAAGGTGATGGACGTAACATTACTCAACGAGCTGGCTATCAGCAGCCTGACCCGCGATAACATCCCCGTTCCCACCGAATGCACTGACGGCGTTCCCAATACCTTTGTTCCGGGGCGAAATATTTTATTCCTGACGCTAGCGTCTATCTATGCCTACCAAATTGGCGCTAAAAACGTGATTACCGGAGTCTGTGAAACCGATTTCTCAGGTTATCCTGATTGCCGTGATGAATTTGTACGGGCGCTAAACCACGCCATAACGCTGGGAATGGGCCGAGAAGTACAATTTGATACTCCGTTGATGTGGCTAAATAAAGCAGAAACATGGGCATTAGCTGACCATTATGGCAGCTTATCTTGGGTGCGGAAAAATACGCTCACCTGCAAAAACGCCATTGCCCGAGATGGCTGCGGGGAGTGCGCGGCATGCCACTTACGTGCGCGGGGCTTACAAGAGTATTTAGATAATTCTCCGGTTGTTATGCACAGCATGCTACAAAAAACCCGATTAGGTGATTAAAACACCTTAGGTATCACACACCGTATTATCAGCGGGTATTTGTGCTCTATCTTTGTATTTTATCTTTGGCGCTCTATCATACCAGCATCATACCAGCGGGGTTATCCCCGCTATTTACGGGATAACCAGCGCACGGCCAAACGGTGCCACCAGCGGTAAGGCGGGTGAATCAGTGAGTTAAAATTGACCCGTTTATACTGTAACACCGCTTTAGGATGTGATAACTGTTTAAACCCTTCAGGCCCATGATAACAGCCAACACCTGAGGCCCCTATTCCGCCAAAAGGTAAACTATCAACTGCCGCATGCCGCATGGTTTCATTAATACACAAGCCGCCCGAGTGAACTTGCTTAGTACACATCTCTATCACAAACGGCTCTGATGTCATCAGATACAGTGCCAAAGGCTTTGGCCGACGATGGATATAGCGCAGTGCAGAGCCAATAACATCATAGGTTTTAATCGGCAACAGTGGTCCGAAGATCTCTTCTTGCATAATCAGCATATCATCTGTGACACCGGTGATAATATGCGGCACGATACGCCGACGACTTTCATCAATCGCCGGTTGCTGTAACGGAATAACGGTTGCACCCCGCTCTTTTGCATCATCCAATAAATGGATTAACCGCTGAAAATGCTGCGTATTGATAATTGAGGTATAAGCACTGTTCTCTAACGCATTAGGATATTGCTGTGTGAACGCATTTTGCATCCCCTCAATTAACGGCTCTTGCTGTGTCTGTGCGCACATCAGATAATCTGGCGCGATGCAGGTTTGCCCTGCATTAAACGATTTTCCAAAGATGATAGTACGGGCAATTTGAGTCGCATCACTGTCAGGGGCAACCAATACCGGGCTTTTCCCCCCCAACTCTAAAGTCACTGGGGTTAAATTTTCAGCCGCTGCACGCATTATTTTACGCCCAATAGCCGATGATCCGGTAAACACAATATGGTTAAACGGTAAACGGGAAAACTCAGCACCCACACTAGCCCCACCATGAATAACCCCGACCTCTTCATGGCTAAAAACATCCGTCAGTAATTTATTCAATACGCGGTTAGTTTCTGGGGTGTATTCCGATAATTTGAGCAAAACACGGTTACCGGCGGCCAACGCCGTAATTAGCGGCAGTAGCGCTAAATTCACTGGATAATTCCATGGGGCAATGATTCCCACCACACCTACCGGCTGATACTCAACCCACGCCTTACCCGGCCGAAATGCCAGATCAATGGGGCGCTTTTCTGGCTTCATCCAGCTAGACAAATTTTTTAAGGTATAGCGTAATAACGCATAGCATGGCATTAAATCTGCCATGCGGCTCTCCATCTCGGAACGGCCAGCGAAATCTTTATCCATTGCGCTAATCAGGTCATGTTCATGCTGTTTCAGTGCTCCCCTAAGCTGCAATAACCAATGTCTACGCATTGATATATCGGGGTTTGAATTGATATCAAAGGCCTCTTTGACTCGGTTAAACGCGAGTTGTGCCGCACTCATGAACCTGACTCCTTTAGCTTGGTAAGGCAATGTCGTGTTCTAATAACACACATTTATTCGGGTAACATGCAAAAAACGCAGAATAAGCGTTACTTTGCCATAATCAGGCTACTTTGCCATAATAAGAGTACTTGTGGCTATGCTGTACTGGTAACAAACTCAGCAGAGTATTACAAAGCACAGATTCTCAAGTAGTTAGCCCTCATCTCAACTCTCTACATTTTGATATTGCCGCATACCACACAAGCTACTGGGCTATATTAAAATACGTGACACATTTTTTTTCAGCAGCCCTTCCCCTATGCCTTTCACATCCATCAGCTGCTCAGCTCGTAAAAATGCCCCATTTTTTGTACGGTGATCCACTATCGCTTGCGCTTTACTCTTACCAATGCCCACTAATACACGGTCAAGCTCATCGGCAGTCGCCGTATTAATATTAACCTGTTCTGATTTTCCCGCTGACGTGGTCTGTGTCGTTGCTGAGATTTTACCCGCAGTGGTTGCGGTTAATGGGTGCATCTTACTGCTACTTTTATCCTGTTCGATATTTTCAATCGGAATACCGTTGATAATATAACGTTCAGTCTGCGCATAAATTTCGGTACTGACCGACAGATAACAGAACATAAAGCACAAGAAACCATGTGATAAGCGTTTAGCTTGGCTAGATATTTTTTGATATGCGTTTTTTGGATACACAGCACTCTCTCTCTTTTTTATTTCATAAACAAAGAAGCCCATTGAGCTAAAACTCTGCCTGCTCAGAAAAAAAGAGTCTATCTGCGGTTTACCAAAAAGCAAAAAGCCGCAAAAGCGGCTTTTTGTTGTTGCAGTGAATTACAACAGTAACGGAATATTATTCTACGTTTGCTAAATCACCGTATTTAATCTCGGTATTAGCACGTAAGCTTGCTAGCATTGCCATAAAGGTAGTATTCATTTCACCATTAAGCTGTTGCTGAGCAAACATTTTGGCCATTTCCGGATTATTTTCACTCTGTACTTTCAACAGTTCAACCACAACAACATCACCTTTATTGTCTTGGCTTAAGCCATACACAGGTTTATTGTCTTGCGGTTTTGCCAGATTGAAAACAACAGTCGCTAATTGCTGATCTGGTGCATTACGCTGTAACGTTTGAGACTTACCAAACTCAACAGACGCTGCTTTTAATGCTTCATCACCTTTACCGGCTTTGAGCGCAGTCAGCAACTTATCACCCTCTGCACGAGCAACCGCTTCTGCTTTTTGACGTTTTAGCAATCCGGTAATTTCAGCGCTAACATCTGCAAATGGCTTACGCGCTTCGTTTTTATGCTCAATCACTCGAATAACAAAAGCGTGTTCGTCATCTACCGAAATAACGTCTGAGTTTGCATTACCACTGATCAGATCATCGCTAAAAATAGCCTTCACAACATCAGGGTAATTCAGTGCTGCCGGTACGTTTTTCTCATCAAACAAACCAGTTTCCTGAATCTTCACGCCAGTAGCCGCTTCAACATCATCCAATGAATCCGGATTTTCAAAGGCTTTATCACTGGCCTTTTGTTGCAGAGCGTAGAACTCATTCATTGCCGTGGTTTGACGCAGTTGCTTGGCAACATCATCACGCACTTCTGACAACGGGCGTACTTGCTCCGGTTGGATATCATCTAAACGGATCACATGATAGCCAAACTGGGTTTTCACGATAGCCGACACATCACCTTTAGCGGTCAGGGCAAATGCAGCCTGATCGAAAGCAGGATCCATGACACCTTTATCTGTCCAACCTAGCTCACCACCTTTACGACCAGAGAACTTATCTTCGGATTTTTCTTTTGCCAGAGTGG
This sequence comes from uncultured Plesiomonas sp., assembly GCA_947071955.1. Classification (GTDB taxonomy): domain Bacteria; phylum Pseudomonadota; class Gammaproteobacteria; order Enterobacterales; family CAMTGL01; genus Plesiomonas. The sequence continues at coordinate 3,691 of CAMTGL010000066.1, read as the reverse complement.
CAAAGTCAGCTCCTTTTTTCAGTTCATCTTCGATAGCTTGTGCCGCTTTTTCATTGCTCACCAAAATATGGCTTAGCTTGCGACGCTCAGGCTGGCTAAAACGGGCTTTGTTCTCTTGGTAATACTGGCTGATGGTTGCATCATCCACTTTCACCGCTTTTTGCAGTTCAGACGCGTTAATTTCAACATAACGCACTTTCGCTTGCTCTGGAGACATGAAACGAGTTGGATTCTTCTCGTAATAGTCTTTCAGCTCTTGCTCGGTCACTGACTGTGCTGCTTCAAGAGGTTGTACTGGGATAGTGGCTAAACGAACATCACGCTCTTGTGTCAACAGTGCAAATGTCTGCTCACTCTCTTTTGGCAGCACAAAATCACTGCCGGTAAAAGCTGACAAGAGTTGCTGGCGAACCATCTGCTGACGCATATACTCACTGAAAGCATCAGGTGTAAAACCTGCACGCTGAATCAAGTCCAGATATTGTGCGTTATCAAAACGCCCCTCTTTCTGGAATTCAGGCATAGTGACAATGCCTTGCTTGATTTGATCATCGCTAACACGCAAATCGAGTGATTTGGCATACTGATTTAGCAATACATCATCAATCAGGCGGTTTAATACCTCTTTACGCAGCATAGTCAGATAATTAGGGTCTGCTGCCAACGTATTAAAGTTGTCGCCCATACGCTGTTGTAAGTTAGTACGTTCTGTTTGGAATGCCTGCTCGAACTGCTGGCGAGTAATCTCTTGTCCATCGACTTTAGCAACATAGTTGCTGTTCGCGCTGAGGAATCCTTGAACGCCGGTCAGTACGAACGACAGAATAATGATACCGAGCACAACTTTGAGAGCGATGCTATGTTGCGCTTCGCGCAATTTGTCCATCATGAGTTGACAATGCTCCGTCTTGTTACGCTGTCAAATAAGAAAAAAAGCGCATCAAATGATGCGCCTTGCAATCATAACAAAATGTTGATTATTGTAGACGCAACAACATTTTGCACAGGTTATCTGTGATTAGCTATTTACCGCATCTTTAAGCGTTTTACCCGAGCGGAAACCCGGTACTTTAGCGGCTTCAATTGCAATTTCTTTACCGGTTTGTGGATTACGGCCTGTGCGTGCAGCGCGCTCGCGCACAGCAAAAGTACCAAAACCAACCAGTGCAACTTGATCACCTGATTTCAGTGTATCAGTTACAGAATCAATGAATGCATCTAGCGCACGGCCAGCAGCCGCTTTTGAAATATCTGCATCAGTTGCAATTTTGTCAATCAGTTGAGATTTATTCACTCTTCATCCCCTCTAAGAATCTCATATCATGCCCGACACTATCCTTTAGGGTCACGATGGCGCTTTTATATCAGTCTTACTCAGGCTTGGCAAGCAGCGCAAACGCTGGGTTGTTTAAGTTACAAGCCACGTAACACAAGGGATTAACAGGTTTAACCTTGTTACGTTGGTGGCTACGGTAACTGCGCAAAAAAAGACTGGCAAGGTCAGAAAACCAAACCAGTCTGTATTTCTCAGCGCTTCTTGCTATAGATCACGCTTTTGCTGTTGGAAAATCAACCCCAAACGGGCTGTTTTCTAAGGCAATGCTCAAAACTTGGTCAATTTTACTGACTGGGTGAATCTGCAAATCAGCAATCACGTTATCAGGGATCTCTTCCAAATCACGGCGATTCTCTTCCGGAATCAGTACCACTTTGATACCACCTCGGTGTGCTGCCAGCAGCTTCTCTTTGAGGCCACCAATCGGTAACACCTGACCACGTAAGGTAATTTCACCGGTCATGGCAACATCAGCGCGTACCGGATTACCGGTGAGGCATGAGACCAGTGCGGTACACATTGCAATACCCGCACTTGGGCCATCTTTAGGTGTTGCCCCTTCCGGCACATGCACATGAATATCGCGTTTTTCATAAAAATCGCTATTAATCCCGAGCTTTTCAGCGCGTGAACGAACCACTGTCATCGCTGCTTGAATAGACTCCTGCATGACTTCACCGAGTGAACCGGTATAGGTCAACTTGCCTTTGCCCGGAACAGAGGCGGTTTCAATGGTCAGCAGATCACCGCCCACTTCTGTCCATGCCAAGCCGGTAACTTCACCGATGTGGTTTTCACCATCACTCTTGCCATAATCATAACGCTGTACACCGAGATACTCTTTCAGGTTTTCAGCGTTAATCGTAATGCTCTTGAGTGATTTATCGAGCAGTAAATTTTTCACCGCTTTACGGCACAGTTTAGAGATTTCTCGCTCTAGGCTACGTACGCCCGCTTCACGGGTGTAGTAACGAATAATGCTAATTAATGCACTATCATCAACGGTCAGCTCGTTGGCTTTCAGCGCGTTACGCTCGATTTGCTTTGAGAGCAAATAACGTTTTGCGATGTTCAGTTTCTCATCTTCGGTATAGCCGGAAAGACGGATCACTTCCATACGGTCAAGCAGTGGGCCTGGGATATTCATTGAGTTCGAGGTTGCCACGAACATCACATCCGACAGGTCATAGTCAACTTCAAGGTAATGATCATTAAACGCAACGTTCTGCTCAGGATCAAGCACCTCTAACAATGCTGATGCGGGGTCTCCGCGCATGTCAGATGCCATTTTGTCAATCTCATCGAGCAGGAACAATGGGTTTTTAACACCCACTTTCGCCATTTTTTGGATCAGCTTACCCGGCATTGAACCGATATAAGTACGACGATGGCCTCGGATCTCAGCTTCATCACGTACACCGCCCAGTGCCATTCGGACATATTTACGCCCCGTAGCCTGTGCAATAGATTGCCCCAGTGAAGTTTTACCCACACCCGGCGGGCCAACCAAACATAGGATCGGGCCTTTAATTTTGTTGATTCGGCTTTGTACTGCCAGATATTCCAAAATACGCTCTTTGACGCGATCTAAACCGTAGTGATCTTGATCGAGGATCTCTTGCGCTTTGGCGATATCTTTTTTCACTTTGCTGCGCTGGTGCCAAGGCACTTGCAGCATCCAATCAATATAACCACGTACTACGGTTGCTTCTGCTGACATCGGTGACATCATTTTTAATTTTTGCAGTTCTGCTTCCGTTTTCTCACGTGCTTCTTTCGGCATTTTTGCCGCTTCAATTTTCTGTTTTAAGCCTTCGAACTCATCGGGAACATCGTCCATTTCGCCGAGTTCTTTCTGAATGGCTTTCATTTGCTCATTCAGATAATACTCGCGCTGGCTTTTTTCCATCTGCTTTTTCACGCGGTTACGAATGCGCTTTTCAACTTGCAGCAGATCGATTTCTGACTCCATCATTGCCATTAGATACTCAAGACGTTCAGAGACATTGGTCATCTCTAATACCGTTTGCTTATCTTTTATTTTCAATGACATATGTGCGGCGATGGTATCAGCCAAGCGCGCAGGATCATCAATTCCAGCCAATGAAGTTAGCACTTCTGGTGGGATCTTTTTATTTAGCTTAATGTAACCCTCAAACTGAGTAATTACAGTACGAACACGTACCTCTTGCTCAGCATCTTCTACCACTGTGGTGGTTAAGAACTCAGCTTGAGCAGAGAAAAATTCGTCACTGTCAGCCAGAAGAATAATTTTCGCGCGCTGTTGCCCTTCTACTAAGACTTTTACTGTGCCATCAGGCAGTTTCAGCATTTGTAAAATAGTGGCAACAGTAC
>CAMTGL010000065.1 GCA_947071955.1 uncultured Plesiomonas sp. | reverse complement strand
CCCGCCGCGACCGGAAAAATCATACCCGCCATACTGAAAAAAGAGTCAGTAATCAACAGCATAGAACCACGCTGGCGGCCATGATACAGATGGGCGATTAAATAGGTACCAATTGACATGGTAATGCCGCTGACGATACCTAGCACAAACATACACAGTGAGAATAATCCCAGCCCGTGGCTGAACATTAGCCCCAACACGCTTAACAGCATCAGCACAAAGCCAAAACTTAACTGTCGTTTGAGAGAGATAATATCGACCAACCACGCATTCAAAAATATCGCGACCAGAATACCGGTATTGAGAAAGGTGAAGGTGTTACCCATGTCAGCCAGCGGAATGTCAAAGAAATCAGCCACTGAGTTCATGACGATTCCTGTGACAACAATCAGGGCGCCAGTCAGGCCAAATGACAGGAAGCTAATCCAGGTTAATCGGATTCGGTTCATTGTGCTCATCGCAAGTTACCGTATTTGGAGTGAGAAAATAAAAGCGCGCAGTCTATGTAAAACGTTTGCGTAGCTTTGTGCGTCAGATCACTAAAGTGTAACTTTATGTCATACAAAATTGTATGGAAATGTGATCTACGTAGATAATTTTTCTCTTTTATAGGGGGATAAAACGGGTAAATGCCACGAAATGTTAAAACATGTGCTTACACACCTTGTATTGTGTGCGGCAGTTAAGCAGTGCATTACTGCTCATAGATATCGCTTACAAAGTGGGAGAAAAGCGCATGGTAGCCAAATTAGGTGTTCGTGTACCGCGTTTACTGATCGTACTGTTGACATCAGCATCATTACTGACCGCACCTGCGGCCTTTTCCGCTAACCGTATGACCAAAGGGGCAATGGTTGGCGCAGCAGTCGGTTTAGTTTCCGGTAACGGCATTAACGGCGTACTCAAAGGCGCGGCGTTAGGTGCAGGTGCAGGTGCGTTGACGGATAAAGGCAGAACAGGCCGAGATTCACGCAAAGGCGCAAAAGTGGGTGCCGCTGTTGGTGTAGCCGCCGGTCTGTTGTCTGGTAACGGTATTGAAGGCGCGATTAAAGGTGCAGTGGTTGGTGGTGCCGGTGGTGCAATCATCGGTCGCATTAAGTAATTAGCGGCTTACCTGACTTTTTTATACAGATTAATTTGCTTTAACGGGATGAGAAAATGAAAAAGATTGCATTGTTTGCTTTGGCGTTGACGGCAGCTCCAGCGGTATGGGCTGCAGAACCTGCAGGTTTACCGGCTGAAATGTACATGACTTGTGCTGATGCCGGTGAGATGGCCAAAGAGAACAGTCAAGATGTGGCCGAACTGGTTGCCATGATGGGTAACGCCAGTGTGGAAACCCGTGGCCTGAAGATTGACAAATCAGCCGACGTTGACGGTAAAGTGATTGCCAACCTGAACGCATTCTGCGCAAAAGATCCGCAAATGCTGCTAGTTACCGCTATGGATAACGCCATGCGTCAACTGGCTGGTGAGAAAATCGCTAAATAAGCAGCCTTGCTAAGGGGTTATCCAGCCTCGGTTGCTGGGTGATATCTGGCTGTGTGCTGTAAAGAACCGCTCGGTGTAAACTTGCCTGATACAATAGGGGAGGTTTAGATTGGGCGGTTTTTATTTTACCGGCAAACGAACACGCCTGCGGATAGCGAGTCTTGATATTCCGGCTGATCTGGGTATAAACCAGCACATCTTTTATCGCTTTCAGCCCCAAACTGTATAGCGGTTATGGTCATATTGCCCCGAGTTTTTTATGCTGCTGCTTATCGATAATTACGACTCTTTTACCTACAACTTGTACCAGTATTTTTGTGAGCTGGGGGTTGAAGTGTGCGTGCGGCGTAATGATAGCCTAACATTGGCGGATATTGAGCAGCTTGCCCCGCGTCATCTGGTGATATCGCCCGGCCCCTGTACTCCAAATGAGGCCGGTATTTCACTGGCTGCAATCCGTCATTTTGCCGATCGTTTACCGATTTTAGGTGTCTGTTTAGGGCATCAGGCGATGGCGCAGGCATTTGGTGCCGATGTGGTCAGAGCCAGACAGGTGATGCACGGTAAAGTTTCGGCAATCAGGCATACCGGTCAAGGGGTGTTTGAGGGGCTGAATAACCCGCTGAAAGTGACCCGTTACCATTCGCTGGTGGTTGATCATACTAGCTTACCTGCTGAGTTTGAGATCACCGCATGGAGTGAGCGTGAAGGCCAGTTTGATGAGATCATGGGCATTCGCCACCGTACATTGCCGCTGCATGGCGTGCAGTTTCATCCGGAAAGTATTCTCAGTGAACAGGGGCATGCGCTGCTGGCAAATTTTATTGCCGGATAATTTATTTTTCCATTGTGCTACCGCACGTCTGTGGCTTCTCTGCATAAATGCGCAATATGATATGCGTGCACAGGCCGCCATCAGAAGCGGCAATCAATACTGACTGCTTTTTTATGATCCCACCGTGAGTAAAAAAGCAGCAACTTTCCCGCATAGGGCGGTTTTTCGCCGCATGTACAAAACCGGAAAACTTGTGTTAACTTATTGTTAACAACTGATGCAAGGCAGCATCAGTCGGTTTTGCGGAGATCACGCTATGCATGAACATGATATGCATGAACAGAATCAGCCAGAGCCGGCTTCTGTTCCGTTTACCTCTTTTGCCGCATCGCCTTTACCGGTGCGTCGCCAGTGCTTTGATCAGGTGATGGTGCCCAATTATGCTCCTGCGGCCTTTATTCCGGTACGCGGCAAAGGTTCGCGGGTGTGGGATCAGCAGGGGCGCGAGTACATTGACTTTACCGGCGGAATTGCGGTAAACGCGCTCGGGCATTGCCATCCGGCATTAGTAGAAACCCTGCAACGTCAGGGGGAAACTCTCTGGCACTTAAGCAATGTATTTACCAACGAACCGGCTCTGCGTTTGGCGCAACGGCTAGTCACCAACACCTTTGCTGGCAAAGTCTTCTTTGCTAACTCCGGCGCTGAGGCTAACGAAGCGGCACTGAAGCTAGCCCGTCGTTATGCCGCTGACCATCACTCCCCGTATAAAACCCAGATTATCGCCTTTCATCGTGCCTTTCATGGCCGCACTTTCTTTACCGTTTCAGCCGGTGGGCAGCATAAATACTCTGACGGATTTGGCCCAAAACCGGCCGATATCGTGCATGTTCCTTTTAATGATTTGGCCGCCGTGCGTGCGGTGATGAGCAGTCAAACTTGTGCGGTGATTGTTGAACCCGTGCAGGGAGAAGGGGGCATTATTCCGGCAGAACCGGAATTTTTACAGGGGTTGCGCGCCTTGTGTGATCAGCATGAAGCCCTGCTTATTTTTGATGAAGTACAAACTGGGGTTGGCCGAAGTGGTCACCTGTATGCCTACATGCACTATGACGTTATCCCCGATATCTTAACTACCGCTAAAGCTCTGGGGGGTGGTTTTCCTATCGGTGCAATGCTGACGACCAGCGAATTTGCGGGCAGTTTAAGTGTAGGTACACACGGTTCAACTTATGGCGGCAACCCGCTGGCCTGCGCCGTGGCCGATACCGTGCTCGGTATCGTTAACACGCCTGAAGTGTTGGCTGGCGTGCAAACTCGTGCGGGGCTGTTCCGACAGCACTTAGCACAGATCAACCAGCAGTGTGCGCTGTTTTCCGATATCCGCGGGTTGGGGTTACTGATCGGCGCAGAGCTTAATGCTGAGTATGCAGGGCAGGCAAAAACCTTCCTTAATGCTGCGGCAGAAGAGGGGGTAATGCTGCTGATGGCAGGCCCCGATGTACTGCGGTTTGCGCCTTCATTGCTGATTGATGAGCAGGATATTGCGCTAGGAATGGCACGTTTGCAGGCAGCTTTCTTAAAAGTGACCCACCGTACCGATTAATGGCATACGCAGGTGCTCCGTAAATAGTGTGCCCCGTAACCGTGCAGGAGTAAGGAGCATTTATGCTGATTATCCGCCCTGTTTGTTCAGACGATTTGGCTGCACTGATGCATTGTGCTCAAGCCTCTGGGTTTGGTTTTACCTCGTTACCGGCCGATGAAACACGGCTGTCGGCCCGAATTGCCCATGCCGAACGCTCGTTTGCTGCCGAGCCGACTTCCCCCGGTGATTATGATTTTTTGTTTGTTGCCCAAGAGTCTGATACTGGGCAGATTATCGGTACAACGGCCATTGAATCTTGTGTGGGATTAGAGCACCCCTTTTACAGTTACCACCGTGCCAAGGCAGTGCATGTATCGAAAGAGATTAACGTCTATAAAACCGTTGAAACCCTGACTTTGAGCAATGATTACACCGGTTCGAGCGAGCTGTGTACCCTGTTCTTATTGCCGGAATACCGTAAAGGTTTGTATGGGAAACTGCTCTCTAAATGCCGTTTACTGTTTATTGCTGAATTCGCTGACTGTTTTGCCGACACGGTGATCGCCGAAATGCGTGGTGTTTCAGATGAGAGCGGCCACTCGCCCTTTTTTCAGTGGCTGCGTACCCATTTTTTTGATATCGATTTTTCAACCGCAGATCGTCTGACTGGTACCGGTAATAAACGTTTTATTGCCGAACTAATGCCACGCCACCCTATCTACATCAACTTATTGAGTGCCGAGGCACAGGCAGTTATTGGGCAAGTGCATACCCAGACTCGGCCGGCACTGCAACTGCTGCTTGAAGAGGGGTTTCACCATCGTAATTATGTGGATATTTTTGATGCTGGCCCGAGCGTTGAGTGCGCCAAAAATGAGATCCGTGCAGTGCGCCAGAGCCGTCGGATGAAATCGAGCATTATCGAAGATAGCACCCACGGCAGTTTACACCTGATTACCTCAACCCGTTTTTGTCATTTTCGTGCCTGTTTGGGGATGGTTTCGGTGGATGAAGAGCTGCACGAAGCCCATATCAACGCCAGCGTTGCGCATGCGCTTGAGATCAGCGATGGCGACCGTATCCGCATTCTGCCGTTGTAGATTTTAGGCTTGGCAGCATCATTAAGGAGGCATCATGCCTATTTCTGCATTTTTTAGCCCCTCGGCATTCAACACATCAGACCCTGATTATACCAAACGGGTGCAACTGCCTCTGTTATGGATTAACGGCCAGTGGTTGGCCGGAGAGGGAGAGCCTTTGCAGAGCCTCAATCCAGCCACGGCGCACATTATCTGGCAAGGCAAAGCAGCCAGTGCCGCTCAAATTGAGGCTGGACTGTGGGCGGCACGTCAGGCATTGCCGGCATGGATGGCGCTGACACTGCAAGAGAGGATCACGGTGCTGATGCGTTTTACCGAATTATTGCGCCAGCATCAGGAGGCGCTTGCGCTGACCATCACACAGGAGACGGGTAAACCGCTGTGGGAGAGCCGGACAGAAGTCATCGCAATGCAGGGAAAAACGGAGATTGCAATCCGCGCGTATCTTGAGCGTACGGGTGAGCGTGAGTCAGCACTTCCGCAGGGGCGTGCGATGGTGCGCCATCGCGCACATGGGGTGATGGCGGTATTTGGCCCCTACAATTTTCCCGGCCATCTACCTAACGGGCACATTATTCCAGCACTGCTGGCAGGCAATACCGTGGTGTTTAAGCCATCAGAGCAGACACCGCTGGTGGCCGCACATATGGCCGCTCTCTGGCAGCAAAGCGGTCTGCCCGCCGGCGTATTAAATTTGGTACAGGGGGCACGCGATGTAGGTAAAGCACTGGCAGCGTCCCCTGAACTCGATGGCTTGCTGTTTACCGGCAGCTCGGCGACCGGATTGCAGTTGGCACGTGAATCACTGGCATTCCCGCAGCGGATTGTGGCGCTGGAGATGGGGGGGAATAATCCGCTAATTGTACAGAGCGTCAGTGATATGCAGGCGGCAGTACACGATATTGTGCATTCGGCGTTTTTATCGGCCGGACAGCGTTGCACCAGCGCCCGCCGTTTACTGTTACCACAAGGTACTGAGGGCGATCAGTTGCTTGCGATATTACTGCGGGTGACTGAGCTACTGGAGGTAGGGATGCCGCAATCTGATCCGCAACCCTTTATCGGCAGTATGATCAGTGCCGAGGTTGCCGATCAGCTATGCCACACCGAGCAGCAGTTACTTGCGTTGGGGGCACGCAGCTTGCTGCCGCTGCGCCGATCTGCGTTAGGGGGCGCGTTTTTGCATCCAGCCATTATTGATGTCTCTGATGTGCCGGTATTACCAGATGAAGAGTATTTTGGCCCTTTATTGCAGGTACAGCGTTACCGTGATTTTACCCATGCGCTGACGCTGGCAAATCAAACCCGTTACGGGCTTTCAGCCGGATTACTCAGTGATGATGCCGAGTTGTATCAGCAGTTTTACAGCCAGATCCGTGCCGGTATCGTGAACTGGAATCGGCCGTTAACCGGTGCGTCGAGTGCTGCACCATTTGGTGGGTGTGGCGCATCGGGTAACCATCACCCTTCGGCATTTTATGCAGCCGATTATTGTGCCTATCCGGTGGCATCGATGGAGCAATCGCGGGTGACGCTGCCTGCCCAGCTAAGCCCAGGTCTGCATTTATAGCGTTATTTGCTGTTATCGCGTTTTGCCGTTATTGCGTAAGGGGAACCGAGTATGCCAACAGATTCTTATTTTTCTCAGGTATTTCCTGATCCTGATGCAGCGAAAAGTGCGGCCTGTTCGCATAAGTCTCAGTTTCCGCCAGATCTGGCTCTATCCCAGAATAAGGGCTTTGAAAATAGCGGTGTTGATAATCAACGTGGTGGTAATAAACCGAGTGACAATACGGGTGATACTCATGATCCGCTGGCGCAGTGGTTTGGTTGTTTATGGCAAGATTATGTCCGGCATACGCCGAGTGCCCGCCAGATCCACGCGCTGTTGGGGGGAGATGAGGCGATTGTGAATGATCATATTGCGCTGCGAACATTTAACCGCCCAAGTGTAGGGCTTGGGGTACAAGTTCCGCTGCTAGAGCAGTGGGGCTATCGGGTCGCGGGGCACTACCAGTTCACGCAAAAACAGCTTGATGCGGTACACCTTGAGCATGTTGATCCGCGCATGCCGAAGATTTTCATGTCAGAGTTACGGGTAGATGGGCTGTCTGCGGCGGCGGTACGTTTAATTGACCGTTTGATTGGTGAGCTGCCTGCGGGAATGTTCGACAGTGCAGCGGCTCTATATGCAGGGCGTATCTGGCAGTTGTCTTGGGATGAGTACCAGAGCTTACGGGCGGAGAGTGAGTATGCCGCATGGCTGGCCGCGTTGGGGTTTCGTGCTAACCACTTTACGGTATCGGTTAACCAGTTAACCGCCTTTCACAGCCTTACGGCCTTGAATCAGCAGATAAAAAGCAGCGGGATAGCGCTCAATACTACGGGCGGTGAGATTAAAGGCTCGGCAGATGTGTATCTTGAGCAGTCGGCAACGCTGGCCGACCCTGTGGAGGTGGTTTTTAGTGATCAGCGAGCAACCATTCCCGGTTGCTTTTATGAATTTGCGCTGCGCTACCGGCAAGCCGATGGGGTGCTGTATCAGGGGTTTGTTGAGGCATCAGCGGATAAAATCTTTAGCAGTACGCATTTTCGTGCGTAGCAAAAAAATAGCCCCACTGCTGGGGCTATGTGTACCAGCCATATTTGCGTGTTATAACCCCCGAGAGGTGACTGCCAACCCAGACAGCGCATACATCTCATTAAGATGAGAGATGATCCGGTAGAAATGGTGATCAAGTGCGCTGCGCTCTTCTGGCAGTGGCGGCATCGGCAATGCCAGCAAACTGCTGTTGGCAATTGGCGTGCGGTGGGTGAGTTGCTGCTGGCAGGCTTGAATGGCAAACTCAATGGCTGCACGATACTGTTGTAGCGCCTCTTCCGATAAACTTGCTCCTTCACGGATCTCAACCGTCATACTGTTGATGTGCTCAACAACCTGCTGGCTGTGTGATTGCCACAGTAAGATCTCTTTCAGATACAAACTGTTATATCCTGGCTCTTGCAGTGCCTGCGTATAGGAGTTGTTCATATCCATTTGTGCCTGATTCATAGCGATACGGGAAAGACTCAGCTCACCTGAATTCACCGCTTGCCGTTCGAGCATATGCATTAAGCGGTTCACATGTAGCCAGACCGTGCCCAGTAGTGTATCGGCATAGTTCAGTAAGCGGGTACTTTGCCATTGCGGCCACAGCAACATGGTGCTGAGAAAGGCCAGCACGCATCCGAGCAACGTGTCTTCCAGCCGGGCAACTAAAAAAGCGGCACTGTGGTGGGTGAGTAGTTGCAACAGACAAACCACCATCACCGTCAGTAAGACTACCGCCCAGCCATAGTGATTGTGTACCAGCGAAAAGCCAATCAGCGTACCAAAAAACATAAATGCGAGCAGCCAAGCGACCGGAAGGTTGAGCATTAAAACCCCCGTTCCAAGCACTAGCCCCAGTAATGTGCCGTATGCCCGATGCTGAATACGCACTTTGGTCGCGTTATAACCACTTTGCATCACCAGCACAATGGTTAGCAGCACCCAGTAAGCGCGCGGCAGAGAGAGCAGCGCACCGATCTCAGCGCCAATGGCCAGCGTTAGCCCACTGCGAGCAGCCATTCGCAATGAGGCCGATTGCCAATTCAGGTAGTTGCGCAGTGCGGTTAACAGCGGAGGGCGGGGTATGCTCGGACACAGCTCACGCTGATATAGCGGGTGCAGCGCATTGAGAAGTTGCGCGACTCGGCTGAAATGGTAGTGGCAGAATGTCAGGACTTCGCTGTCTGGCGAGGCTTGTTGCAACGCGGTCAGCTCATCAAGTGTTGTTTGCATGGTAAAAGGGGGAATGGTTTCACTGTACAAAATGGCATCGGCGATTTGGCGTAAGCGTTGCACCATCAGCGCGACATTACCTAAAATAACCGCATCGGCCTGATAGGTGCGGATCTCCTCTTGTACCCGTGCCGGCTGGTTTAAGCTGCTGGTGATATGCTCTTGTAGATCAAGCGCAGTCTGGAACAGTTGCAACATTTGCTGCCCGCCGCGCCAGTGCTGGGCATCGAGCTGTTGCAACATCTGGCTACTTTGCGATAGCAGCTCCATCAGAGTTTGCTGCTTACTGAGCAGGTGCAGGCTGGCTTGTTCGGGGTTATCGGCACTGACTAAAATTTGGTATTTAGTCTCAAGATAACCGGCCAGCGCATTGAAGGTTTTATGCAGGCTGTCGCGCAGCGGAACAAATTTCCACAGATGGATCCAGCAAAAGGTGAACAACCCAAACCAGAGCACACCGACAAAAAAGACACAGGCGGCACTCCAGAACGGGAATACCTTCAGTAGTGCAAGGGTTAAGATCCCCGCCGCCAGACAAGCGGGCATCAAACGGGTATTTTGGCTGCTGATTTCACGCACCACACCGAACAGCAGTGCGAGCAGCAGTAAGATGAGTGGCTCAGGAACATGTACTGCGGTCAGTATCCCGACACACAAGCTGGCTCCCGAAAAGGTCAGCGCAATGCGCAGTACGCGTTGCAGATAGTTTTGTTGTGGCGCATCAAGACCGGCCACGGTACAGCAGGGTACTGCCATAAACAGCAGTAGCCCGAGCTCCATATGATTAAACGCTAAGGCGAGTAATACCGGGATCGCGACAATCAGAGTCTGGCGCAGGCCAAAATTAAATTCAGGGTGTAGCAACAGGCGTTTTAGTGATCTCATGAATACTTCTCGGCATAGCAGTTATGCAGGTCGGTAGCGAAAGATCAAAACACAAAAGGCGCTAAAAAGCGCCTTAAAACTGTGAAGGGAAACGTAACCAGTAATTAACGGGTGCCGTAGACCACAATTGTTTTACCGTGTGCAGAGATCAGGTTCTGATCTTCCAGCATTTTCAGAATACGGCCAACAGTTTCACGTGAACAACCGACAATCTGACCAATTTCCTGACGGGTAATTTTAATTTGCATACCATCAGGGTGGGTCATCGCATCAGGCTGCTTTGCCAGATTCAGCAATGTC
>CAMTGL010000064.1 GCA_947071955.1 uncultured Plesiomonas sp. | reverse complement strand
ACTATCATCAATTCAATCAGCGTAAAGCCCTGTTTCATCTTATTCATCATTTCTCTCCTGACTATTCTGACCCGTATTCCATTACTGGCGGGTAAATTTTTTTCCGCTGCGCTCAGTATTGCGTGAGCGGGCTTGTGAGTGTTTCCAGCCTTCAGCGCTGCCTTGGGGCCAGAATGGTGTGAGTCAAAAAGGTGACTCTCAGGGGTATTTTGCTGCGCGGCGGTTTATTTTGGCACCGCTTCGGCGGGAAGTTGGAATCTGTATCGCAAAGATATATATGATTAAACAGTCGATTTTAAACAGAAAACAGAGGTATATGCAGAATGTTGAATTCATTAGCGCGCATATTAAAGACACGATAATGATGTGGGATTTTGGCGAAAAACTGTACGCAGTGTCAATAGTCAGTCAATATTATAAATAGATGCCTATTTTCTTATATTCGCTGCGCAGTGAGACCTTTTAAATATATATGAGGTAACCACGATATAGACCGTGGTTACCCTAAAGTAATAGGTGTTTGTGCTAGCTTGATTTAATAAAAGCGCATTGAGAGATCGAGTGCTTTGATGTGTTTAGTCAGCGCACCGACCGAGATAAAATCAACACCGGTGGCGGCATAGTCTGGCAACGTGGCAAGGGTCACATTACCGGAGACTTCAAGTAGCGCACGGCCTGCGGTGAGGGTAACACCATCGCGCATCATGCTGGTGGTGAAGTTATCAAGCATGATGATATCGGCCCCTGCTTCAATGGCGTGTTGCAGCTCGGTAAGGCTTTCAACCTCGACCTCAACCGGTACATCGCGCGCCAGTGCGTGGGCGTTAGCCACGGCTTGTTGTACGCCACCGGCTGCGATAATGTGGTTCTCTTTGATCAAGAAGGCATCGTACAGGCCTAAACGGTGGTTAACACCGCCACCGCACTGTACGGCATATTTTTGTGCCGTGCGCAGCCCTGGCAGCGTTTTACGGGTATCGAGCAGGCGGGTATGCATACCTTGCAGTTGGTCGGCATAACGGCGGGTGGTTGAGGCCACGCCAGAGAGGGTTTGAATAAAGTTGAGCAGGGTGCGTTCGGCAGTTAGCAGCAGACGGGCATTGCCCGACAGTTGCAGCAAACATTGGTTGGGTTCAATACGATCACCGTCAGCAACCAGCCATTGAATGTTAATCGGGTCTGTATGGCCGACACTCAGCTGGCGACACACCTCTTCAGCCCACTGTTTACCGCAAAATACGCCTTGCTCTCGGGTGATGACACGTGCACGTGCTTGTTGTGCTTCGGGCAGCAGTTGTGCAGTTAAATCGTGCAGAGCAAGTGTTGCGGCATTTGTTGATTCAGTAATTGCTGGAGGCACTGATCTGTGATCAGGGGCTGCATAGTGTGCGGGTACGCCGAGATCTTCGCACAGGGCGGCATGCACAGTGGCCGGAATATCGTGCTGTAACTGGGTTAACAAAGTGGCCTGACGCTGGGCCGAATTGTGTGTGCGATGTGGCATCACTGTTGCTCCGCGGTAAAAGTTATTCCGATGGTAGCTTACTGCGAGACTTTTCGCATCTGTCGGTTGTGTGGGGGAGCAGGGGCTCAATAAAAAAGTGATTTTTTTATAATTGATGGTTGTAATGTATATTTCTACATGAGAGTCGAAGTTAACGATGCTATGGTATGTTTTGCAACCCAGTTGATTTTTTAAAAAAGATAATTAATTAAACGAAAAATCGTCGGATTTAATCCAGTAAATATATTTTTTACCGGATGAAGATTTATATTCTATCTTATAGTATTCTCCATTGTCTGACATGTCTAAAAGCATAAATGAATCACCTTTGACAAGATATGCTTTGATTTTCCCTTGCTCATTTGGTGAGCTATACAAGAAGGATTTTACAACTTCAATCTTTCCTGATAGGTTTTTTCTAGAAGAAAAGTCATCACCATCAGACAAGAGCGCTGTTTTATAAATTTCTCCATTTTTAAATATGCTTCTTTTTACCTGCTGACAACCGATGCATCTATCATTAAAAAGCAAGTTCCATGTTCCTCCAACTTCAATTTTGTAAATATCTTCACTCCACACTCCTTTATCTCGCCATGAACTAATTATGATGTTATTTAAAATAGATAAATTGCATAATTTCCCGTCACCTCCTAGAATAGGGGTGTTTTTTATTAAGCGATCTTTTATTTCGAATAAAATAGAACATTTGTTTACATCATGGTTGCTGGTTAATAATAAGTATTTTGCATTAAAAATATAATCTACTTTTACTTCAGAGAAACCATCTTCTATATATTTTTTTACTACACTAGGGAATACTAGGTTGTCACATTTTTTGGATGTGCATGCTAGAGTGATACTACTATATAATGTATTTAATAGGAAAATAAAAACCATGATATATTTATTGTTGTTCATTAATTTAACCCCCATGATTTTTTGATGGTTGAAAAGTATTTCTCTCTCTCAATTAGTCCATTTTCACCACCATTGACTGCTAGTGTTATTAATTTTACATTGTTCTTTTCATTGTCAATTAATATGTTTATATCTCCAAGAGCATTAAACTTTTTATGGATCCCCCCATTGTGTCGCCAAAACCAGCATGATACTTCAATTGCATTTGAAATATCAGAGGAAATTAGATCTGGATTATTTACACAGTCCACACCAGAATGGTCAGAAAATTTCATGTAGTTATTCCTCCAAGTTAACTGTATTAATCCTCTTCCTCTGTATTTAGGACCATATCCCATAATAGTATTGCCATTTTTTATAGCATCTTTGTGTTTTCCAGGATCATAGTTTTTACCTGATCCAAACTCTATTGTCGTATCTAAACATGAAGATTCGTGTAAACACTGGGATAAAAAATGAGCTTTATGATAAGGATTAGTAATTCCATATTTATATAATTTTTCATTCAGACAGTTAACGAAGGTTTTTTTGTTATATTCATAAACATCTTGATGATTTTTTTTGAAGTAATTTGCGAAAAATTTCCCTCCATTTTTTCCTGTAAACCACGGTTTTGTATGCCCGAGTAAATTTTCTATCAACTCCACTGTGATTATGTATTCAGAGCTATGATTCTCTCCTACCAACCCCATTAATCCCGCAGGATGAATAAACCACATGTGAGTGCTACCCAATATATTTTTGGCTTCTTCAACCCATGCCATATTGTTGTGTACTTGCATCGCGTATTTATACAGGTTTGGTTGGGCGGCAAGTTCTTTTTTTAGGCGTGGCCAATGATCGCCACGCTTTATCCACTCACTTTCATGTTTGATAAATAACCTGCGTAATTTACTGGCAAGATCAGTGTCGGCCAAGGCTGATTTAATTTCATCACTCGTTAACTGCTTATCACCATTCTTGTCGGTGACTAGCTGTTCATAGAGTGTGCTGAAAAAAATGCTGCCTTCTTTGCCTTCAGTATCCGCTTTATCCAAAAAACCATCGGGATCATGACTGCCATCAATCAGCATTGCTCCTAGCTTACTCCAGTCGTGCTGGTTTATTAGCTGGGCATCACCGGTCAGTAATACAAATTCTCCGGCAAGTTCGCCTTCTGCCGCCGCTTGCTCGCGTATCCTGACAAACTGTTGAGCACCATGGGTGACGATATCGGATTTCTTTACGGCAAGCGGGGTGGTAAGCGGCCCAAAAGTCGCTACGCTTGTGTAGCTCGGTTGGTTGTTGTGGTGGGTTAAGCGGCAGGTCGTGACTTTTTTATCTTTTTTAATCACCAGATAATTCTGACCGTGGGTTATCCGCGCCTTATTCTGGATGCAATCCTCAAGAACTTGCTTATCGTGTTGGTCTTTTTCGACAACAAACATTTCAAAGTGTACGGCCTTTTGGTCGGGGTCAATGTTAAATCCTGACGTGGAGGAGGTGGCTATTTGGTGCTCACCCCAGTGGCCGATCATATCTCCAGCCTGCACTATTATTGGGTTTTGGCTGCGATCGACGACTTTATCGAACTCGATGGCGCTGTGTGATTCAGCAGCCAGTGCTGTGCCTATCTTGCTTTTTGCCAACCAGCCGACAGCGTTTTTGTGGGCAGAGAGCATATCCTGATTCGCACTGTCTTTTACGATGTTGTTGCCCGCCTTGAACACCTGTACTTTACGAAATTCGGTAGGGCCGCCGTTAATGGTCACTATCTGTTGTACTGCGGATACGACTACTTCGCTGCCTGCTGAGAGACCAAGGCTTCCTGTTGTACTTTGTGGTGTTTTTCGCAGCCACGCATTATGGGGAATTTTATAACGTGCAGGTTTACTTTCTGGTGGTGTCATCCAACGGGGTTTAGTTTTGTGCTCCGCTTTAATGTATTGGGTTGCGACATAAAACTGCGGAGGCTCACCGGTTTTAGGGGTGGTATAACGCACTAATTGGTAGGTATGGGGTTCATTTTTCAGATTGCGGCGCTCTGAGGGGTTATCCATTAAGATAATTTCCGCGCCCTGACGCGCTGAACCCAATTTGTCCTCTGACTTGAGTTGTAATCCGGCCATTGCGCTGTAGATAGACACGTTATTTCCGGTAAGCAGGTGATGTTCTGCTTCAGCGCTGTAGGTATTCTCACAGGCTATATGCATGTAGAGGCTGTAAAAGGTCAGGCGATTTTTATTCTGCTCACCAGCTTCGTAGTGATGGCGTATTAGGCAAAATGAGGGGGAGGTATATAAGTCAATATTTTGCCCTGGTTGGCCTTGCTCGGGTTGGCGGGTTGCCTTGGTCGGTTGAGTTGCCAGCCGGTAGGCCACCATTTCGCCATCGGCTATAGCGCGAACAGCGCCACTGGGGTGCCACCCGCCTTTTTCACTCAGGTGAATGCCTCCGTGCCAGAGTCGGTTGCGCCCGATAGGAAAAGTGCCGCTGTTGAGATCACTGAGCTTGCCGATAAACGCGTCGAGTGAGGCTACCTCGGTGGGATTGCTGCTGTCCCCCAGTAGCATGGGGTAGACGATTTTCATCTTTGATGTTCAATCCTGTTTTATACGGCAAGGGTGATCAGCGCTATGACCTGATGTCTAAACAGATCTCAGGCATGTTTTATGCCAACGATAAAAATAATTAAAAATCAATCAGATATAAAAATTTTTAAGATGGGAGTTTCCTAAAATGCGCAATGTTTTGCGCGTACAGCGCTAATTGGCCAGCAAAGTTTGCGTAAGCAGGATAATTACCTGAAATATGGGCAAAAACTTGCGCATATTTTGTGATTGTTTTGGATCAGGAGAGTGGCTTAGATGCTTAATGCTGATCAATGATGAAATACGGGCTGATGATTTTATCGTGCATGGTTTTGGATTTAGATTTGGAAATGTAAGTTATTTTGCGATGGAGACGCAGGAGGCTCTGCTCTGGTTGTGCATCCCATAAAAGTACGGTTCTTGCTTTGCTTTTTGGGGTGTTAATGAAGACGGGGTGAGTATGAAATATGCGCTTGGGCGGGGAAGGAGGTGTGAGGCTTGCCGTATGGGGGGTTATCCCGCACACTGATATTCTTTGGGTTATCAGAGAGTTGTTGTTATGCCGGTACTGAGTTTACCTGCAAAGGCGGATTGGCTGAACGGGGCGCGCCGCTGCCCTTCGCCGCACTGTAATGAGCGAGCTGAGGGGGAGGTGGTCTCTTTGCTGGTGGTGCACAATATCAGTTTGCCGCCGGGTGAGTTTGGTGGGCCGTATATTGATGATCTGTTTTGTGGCCGCTTGCAGCCTAATATTCACCCCTATTTTGCCGATATTTACCAGTTGCAGGTGTCGGCACACTGTTTAATTCGGCGTGATGGCGAGGTGGTGCAGTATGTGCCTTTTAATCAGCGTGCGTGGCATGCGGGGGTGTCGAGTTTTGAAGGGCGTGCGCAGTGCAATGATTATTCGGTAGGAATAGAGCTAGAGGGCACGGATACGCTGGCCTATACGCCGATACAGTATCAGCAGTTGGCACTGATTACGCGGTGGTTGCAGCGGCGTTTTCCGGCGATTACTGATGCACGGATTACGGGGCACAGTGATATTGCGCCACAGCGCAAAACTGACCCCGGTACGGCATTTGATTGGGCATATTTTACCGATTGTTTGCAGCGGCTGGATAATCTGGCGACAGAGTAAGTTGCGGTTTATTGGGCAATTTACAGGGTTGGAAGTATAAACGGCTGTGCACAGATGAATATAAAGAAGAGTGTGAGGAGTACTAAGGGATGAAATTATTCAGTTTGCTGCTGATTTTGGCATGGGAGCGGTTGTTTAAAACCGGTGAGCATTGGCAGATTGATCACTGGCTGCACCCGCTGTGGGTGAAGATAGCGCGGCCTTCTCTGGTGAAAAGTACTGCGGTGTGGCTGGCCAGTGTGCTACTGGTTAGCGTGGGTTTATGGCTGGTGAAAGGGCATTTGTTCGGTCTGGTATCGCTGTTGTGCTGGATAGCGCTGGGGCTGCTGTGTATTGGTGCAGGTTATAAGCGGATGCGTTATCGCGCTTATTTGGTAGCAGCGCGCCGTGGTGAGACGGCGCAGGCTCAGGCATTGGCAGAGAATATTGCGCGTATTCATGGTTTGCCGTGCGGAGATGATGTAGCACGTTTGCAGGCGTTGCAGTCTGCGTTGTTGTGGACACATTTTCGCTACTATATTGCACCGGCGTTTTGGTTTGTGGTGGGCGGCCCTGCCATTATGGTGGGCTATGCTGTGTTACGGGCTTACCAAAGCTGGCTGGCTGAACAGAATAATGCACTGCAGCGCGCGCACTCTGGAGTTGATTCGTTACTGGGCTGGCTTGATTGGTTGCCGGTACGTATTTGCTCATTGGCGTATGTATTTGCAGGGCACGGGGATAAGGCGTTAGCCGTGTGGGTGATGGCGGTTGCTGATGTACGTGCGTCGGCCTATCAGGTGCTGGGGCAGGTTACGCGTCTGGCGCTGCTGCCGCAAGATAATGAATCATGGGTGGATATGCCGCAAACTGCGGTAACACTGGCGCGTAAAGCGGCAATGCTGCTGGTGGTAGTTGTTTCTGTGCTGACTATTTACGGGTTGTTGGTGTAGTGTATTTTCCCTGTTTTTCCGCAGGTGGTATATGCGACATACCTGTGTGAAACACCTATGCGGAATAAACAGGGTTATTTGTATAGAATAAGCTATTTTTTTTAGTTTAATTATTATTACGATTGTTCCATTTATCGGGTTTGTATTTTCATTTATTTAGTTTGTTGTTTGAATGGCTAATTTGTATAGTGGAAGTGGTATATATTGCTTTCATGTACTAATGGATTAGACTGATTTTAGCAAATGTATTGTCATATAATTATTATTTATAACTATTATTGAGAATTATTTTGTTTTAAGGTGCTGTAATGTCTAATCCCACACCCAATTATTTAAAGGTTGCTTACTGGATTTATGAAAAGAAATGCTCTGTGCTTGGCCATGAAGTAGCAAGCCATTTTAATTTAAGCAGTAAGCAGCTACGGCAATATATTAATTACATGGTATCTAATGATGATGTGGTGCGAATAAGAACGATACGCATGGAGTGCGATCTCAGCTCTGCATATCATGTTGTTAGTATCACACAAAAAAGTTTGGATAAAATACAGCAAGATCCGACACTTTCGCGTTTAAATGTAAAAGGAAGAACGCAGGTGCAGTGTGAGAAGCGAACTCAGGAATTGTGGAGTTTGGCGCTGGGGGCTCGGGCTCGGGTATCTATGTGATTATTGAATGCTTTATTTTAGTTTGTGAAGTTAAATGAAAATCTTAGGTGTGCAGTAATATGCATGCCTATTTTTTTATCAGGTTATGATGTTTTTTTATTTGTTGTTTGTGTTTTTTCTATAAACTCTTTTAATTCAAAAATGAATGATGTTATTTTCTTAGGTTGACTGAATCTTTGTTTGTATACAGCATAGCTAGGGATTTCTACATCTAAAGATTCATCAAATAGCATTTTCAATGTTCCGGGATTTGTTTTCCTATCGACAATGAATTTAGATGTCCATACTATTCCGTGACCATTGATGGCAGCTTCAATTGCTTGATGTATATCAAAAAAATTTAAGTTTAAGTTTTTTGGCTGTACTGTTACATCATCAAGGTGAAGTATGTTGTAGTACTCTGATAAACAAGGATGAAATGCATTGCCAACACATAAAAGAGTATGCATTTTTAAATCTTGCAATGATTGTGGCGTACCGTGACTTTTAAGATAGCTAGGCGCTGCGAAAAATGATCGAGTCAATGTTCCAATTTTTGTTGCTATAAGATTCTCATTTTTGGGGAGTATTGATGTAATAAGTATATCACTATTTAGGATGCTATCTGTATCAGTTCTAGATTTTAATGTTAGTATGATATTTGGATGTTTCTTTACAAATTGAGGCATGAAGTTTTTACTGAGTAAAGATGCTGCTGCATGTGATACCTCAATTGTTAATTCGCCACTATTTTGACGATAATTTGCGTCAATAAAATCTTCCAAGTCATTTTTTTTACATACAATATCATTGCAGTAGGTGATTATTTCTTTCCCTGCCTCAGTAAGTAATATTTGTCTGGTTGAACGTTCAAATAATGGTACATTCAGTGTTTTTTCTAATGCAGTTATTCGACGGCTAAGCGTCGATAATGGAATTCTCAGTTCATCAGCCGCTTTATTAAAACTAAGTTTTTCAGCTACTTTAGCGAACATTACCATATCTTCAATTTTTAAACGCATTTGGAACTCCTTCACAACTTATAGTGTAGCGAGTGATGTAAGTGAAATTTTTTCATTGGTATGTTTTTATCTAAATATAAAATTCTTAGTTTCTGTTAAGTATAGCAATGAAATTACATTGTGATTGACTTTTTATAGCAATGTGGGCGGCTAGTATCTTATTGATAGTATTTTACTCTGGATGTAATAAATGAATTGGCATTAAGTAGGGGAGGGGTAAGTTATCTCTGTGTGTATGGATAGCCGCAGAACTTAAGTAATAACATGTTACATCAGGTTTTTTCATTGGGGTAAATTACTCTAACATGCTGTTTTTAAATTGAATTATTTGGTTCATCTAAAGCATAAAATTCTAATTTATTATTGCATACTATTGCTAAATGTAACGAGAATATAATGCAATAATTGTTGCACTTAATGGGATAATCAATTCATTTTTGGCGTTGCAATAAATGGAACTATATTTTCAGTAAAAATACTGTAACAGTTTATATCTCTAAGCGATAATTCAGTTCGACTCTCTAGTGATTGCATAATCTATATGGTTACCTCCATTAGTTGTGTTTTTAATTTCCCAGGTTTTTATAATAACTACATTTAATGTCTTCCTTTTTTATTCATTGCTTGCTAGTGAGTATTTCATCGTTTAAATGGAATTATATTTATTGTGTCACCAAGTATTGATTTACGATTCATTGTTTGGCGATGATATTTGTAATGTATTTCGTGGTGATGTCAGTTTACTTTAATTTTATGTCTGATTTTAATGACTTAGGTGTTTTATTTTCACTATGGATAATCAACGCTCAGCAAGAAAAACACACACAGTTATTTTAACTGCGTGGGCTAATGTTATAACTCAAGCCTTACTTCCTACTTTATTGAGTTTGTCACCGGCTGTTTATGCTTCACTGAGTGAAGATGAAAAAAATATGCAGGTTTTACATGTGTATTATGTACAGCGAGGTGATACAGTTACTTCTATTTCAAAATACTTTGGGTTAACGGTTAGTGAGTTAAAGAAATTAAATAATGACGCTTATAAAAATAAACCGTTTACTGACCTTAAAGTAGGTGACCGATTATTTGTTTCTGATTTCACTCGATCCCGCAAAAACAATGTTCAGCAATCTTTGCCATCAGCTGTGCTGAGTGGCGATTCTCATTCCGAGTTTGAAACTTATGCGGCTAAAACTGCCACCACATTAGCCACAGGCTCTGTGGTAAGCAGCCTACGCTCGGCAGCCGTTTCACAAGCTAATCAGTCGGTAGAAGAGTGGCTGAAACAGTACGGCACCG
>CAMTGL010000063.1 GCA_947071955.1 uncultured Plesiomonas sp. | reverse complement strand
AATCGGCACTGCTTGGCCGTAATCCGCTGATTTTAATCGCCGATATTGCCCTATTTGTTTTGCTGCTGAATGTTTTACCGTTTGAACCGGCAGCGAATAAAGGTTTGGCGCTGATGGTATTTATCGGCGTGTTGTGGCTGACTGAGGCGCTGCATGTCACGCTGACAGCGTTACTGGTGCCGATAGTGGCGGTTGGCTTAGGGCTGTTGGAAGCGCCCAAAGCGCTGTCAATGTTTGCCGATCCGATTATTTTTCTGTTCTTTGGCGGCTTTGCGTTGGCCACCGCGTTGCATATTCAGGGCATTGATCGGCTGATTGCCAATCAGTTGTTGGTAGCGGCTCGCGGCCGGATGGGTGTGGCAGCAATGATGCTGTTTGGCGTGTCGGCGTTACTGTCAATGTGGATCAGTAATACGGCAACTGCGGCGATGATGTTGCCGCTGGCGATGGGGGTATTGAGCCAGCTCGATCAGGAGCGTGATCATAAAACCTTTGTGTTTGTACTACTGGGGATCGCTTACAGTTGCAGTATCGGGGGGTTGGGAACTCTGGTGGGTAGCCCTCCGAATGCAATCGCCGCAGCGCAGCTAGGGCTGGATTTTGCCGGTTGGATGAGGTTTGGTATTCCGGTGATGCTGGTGACTATGCCGCTGATGATCGGTCTGCTATATCTGTTGTTAAAACCAAATCTTAAGCACACATTTTCGATTAAAGCCGAACGCTTGGCCTGGACACCGCACCGCATCATCACGCTGGGCATTTTCTCTCTGACCGTGGTCTGCTGGATTTTCAGCAGCCAAATCAGTGCAGCACTGGGCGGAGTAAAGCAGTTTGACTCGCTGGTGGCGCTGAGTGCCGCCGTACTGATTGGCGCAACCGGTACTGCCAGTTGGGGGCAGATCCAGAAAAATACCGAATGGGGTGTGCTGATGCTGTTTGGCGGCGGTTTGACCCTTAGCGCGGTACTCAAAGAGTCGGGCGCCAGTGTGGTGCTGGCGAACGGCATGGCGGATATTTTTGGTGCCAGCCACTGGTTTATCATTATTCTGGCGGTCGCCACTTTTATTATTTTCTTGACCGAATTCACCTCAAATACCGCCAGTGCCGCGTTGCTAGTACCGGTATTTGCTACGGTTGCTGATGCGCTCGGTATGCCGTCAGCGTTGCTGACGCTGGTGATTGGCATGGGGGCATCTTGTGCTTTTATGCTGCCGGTTGCTACGCCACCGAATGCCATCGTCTTTGGTACTGGCCATATCAAACAGAGTGAAATGGTGCGTGTAGGGATCTGGCTGAACTTGATCTGTGTGGGTATTGTGACGCTGTTCGCATGGTTCGTGTGGATGTAAATCTCAACTGATTTATCGATGCGATGGGGATTGCTCTCTGCATTGTAAGGCAGAGCCTGATAAGATTTAGGCTCTGTCTTTTTTTATGGCATCACCGTTATGCGTTTGGTTGATCGTGAGTTTATTTTCCGCCACTACCGGGTTTATCACGCCTTTCGAGTGGGTCTGGCATTTCTGTTAACCCTGATTTTGCTGCACTACGCCCCGCTTGGGCACAGCCCGTGGGTACTGGTGACGTTGCTGGTGGTGATGAGCAATATCCCGTATATGGGTGGGGTCTGGCAAAAGGGCTGGCACCGCATTTTAGGCACGCTGATTGGCGCGGTTGCGGGGCTAATTGCGCTGGAGATGCAGCTAATTTCACCGTGGATAGGCTGGATCTGGATGAGTCTGGTTGCCACCGCTTGCGGCTATTATGGTGTGGGGAAACGCCCGTATGTAGCGATGTTATGCGGGATCACACTGGCGATGATCGGCTGGGGTGGTGTTGACGGAGAGAGCGAAGCCTTGTGGCGTGCGGCAGATGTGCTGATTGGCACTTTGCTGGCGATTTTGTTCAGCAGCTTGTGGCCGCAACGCGCCTCTCGCCGCTGGCAGTTGCTGCTCAGCGATAACCTCAAAGCGATGGCACAACTGTATCAGGTGCACCGTTCAGCCGAGCAGTTGCAGGCGCTCGACAGCGAACAGGCCATCAAAACTATCTATACCCGCCACCTTTCGATGCGCCCGCTGATGGCTCCGGCATCGCGCGAGCATTTTCTTCCTTTAGAGACACTCAATGAGATCCAAAGCCTGTTACGGCTGATGTTGAGCACGCTTGAGTTACTGGTCGGCACCCACCAATCTTACTGTGAGGCGCATATTCATTGGGAGTTGCCAAAACTCAAAGCCGAACAAATGCAGGTGGCGCGTGCCATGAATGCACAGGCTAGTCGTCTGCGCGGTCTGCGAGCCTCGCGGCCTGACAGTGGCATGTTTGAAACCTTTGTGCCGCCAGATTTTATTGTAGAGCGCACCGATGATCGCCTGCCGCTGAGCCCGTTTGGTTATCTGTGGTTAAACCGTGAACTGGCACGCCAGTTCACGCGCTTACAGCAGCTATTGCAAGATGCTGAACCACAAATCAAAAAGGGCGAGCTCCAGCCATTAGTCGCTGAAAAAGCAGCGCACACCGAATCAGCATCACCCGTAGAAAATCAAGCAAAGTAGTGGTTTGCATCACAGGGTATCGGTGGGGGAAATGTAACCGATTTTATTTGGTTTTATGCCAAACAGAGGCTATTCAGCGGCCAGATTCACTCGCATAATAGGCAGACAGACGATGTTTAAACCTGTCGAGCGCGGTCTGATAGCGATAATACACTTAGGCTGTAACATCTTAGGCATGTATCGAGCAGGATAAAAATAAGCACGCAATGGAGGGCACTATGCGGTATCAACTAACGCGGTATCAAGTCACACGGCATAAAGCAGCACAGCATCAAGCAACACAGCATAACGTCCCGCAGCAGTGGGGCGGAAAACAGGGGCTGTCGAAAAGGTGGCGATGGAGTGCGGCGATAGCGAGTACGGCATTGATCTCGATGACGGCGCTAGCTGATGTACCTGTGCTCTATAGCGATACTGAATCGGTAAATACGCCAAATTATATGGCTGAATCTGCCCAGGCACCGAGTTTTTCAGTGCGGGAAGAGGTGATCGCACGTGGGTACCAGATGCCGATAGCCGGCCCTTACTCTGCGCAGGTTGTGCCACCGGAGTGCCAGTCTTACCTGACGAGTAATCAGTACAACGTGCTAGCCGTACAGCCGGTCTATTTTTCGTTTAATCGCAGCCAAATTACCGCATCTGATCAGCGAGTACTCGATTGTTTGGCGCGAGTGATGCAGCAAAGCGATCTACGCGTTGGTCTGATTGGCAATACCGACAGTATCGGGAGCGCAGGGTATAATCAGGCTCTCGGCTTACGCCGAGCACAGGCCACGGCTACGGCATTGACGCAGCAAAGTGCACCGTCTGCCCAGCTCAGTTTTATCCGCAGTGCCGGTGAATCAGCACCAGTTGCCAGCAACAGCAGTGCCGAAGGCCGGGCTCAAAACCGCCGAGTACAGTTTGTGCTGCAAGAGCCATAAAACACCGTTCAGTAAGAGGTTTGCGTAGATAGAAACCAATCACCTTGCATTGATTACCCGATATCAGTCACGGTATATCGCGTGCGGCATTGCCGACGCTTCTGTGGCAATATGCGCAATAATTTCAGAGTCTGCTAAAAACGGGCTTTACGCTAAATTTTCAGGATGACGTAACATGACGCAAGGATGTACTCCGCGCTGGGCGAACCGCCTGCGCCGTGGCTCGGTGCTGCTTGGCATCCCGCTGTTCGGCATACTGCTGTTGAGCTGTACAGTGAGTGCAGCAGATGCACCGAATTCGCTAACGCAGGAGTCTGCGCCAGTAATCAGTGAGCTGAGCCAGCCACATCAGGTGAGGCCTGAATCTGCATTGCTGTCGGCTACATTGCCGAAGAGTTCATCATCTTTACCTAATGAAGCTGCGACACCCCCGATGCCAAGTCTCTCATTGTGGCAAATAGCACCGACACGTTCGGAAGCGCCTCCTGCCGTAAATCATGCTCAGATTATGGCTATTCCAGCACAAACCGGCACGATTGATGAACAGCAGCAGTTTCCGGCATGGAATATTACGCAGGCCACCTTCAGTAACGGCCTTGCCGTGCTGATCAAGCAGGATAACTCGCCGCAAGATCGCGTTTATATACAGCTGCGCGCCCGCGGGGGGATGCGATCTCTGCCGCCAGAATTACTCGCTGCCGCAAAATTATTGCCGCTGTGGGTCAGCCCTACACCGAGTATTACTCTACGCCAAAACGATCTATACCAGAATAACTCCCTGAACAGTTTTGCCACGCAAAACAGTATTCACTTGCAACCAATAATCACCGCCAGCCAGCATGGTATTAACGGCTCGGTAGATAAAACCCATATTGATGCATGGCTGGCCTTTGCCCGCCAGATGTTGGTCGCCCCGAGTTTTAATGAACAAATACTGCATGAAATACAGACACAGGAAGCGCGTGCCATGAGCCTGTATTTGCAGACCCCCAAAGGGCTGTTTCAGTCACATTTACAGCAATATCTGTTTCCCAATAATCCGTATGTGCGCTTCAGCTCTGCACGTGATTTGCAAAATGTCAGCTTAAAACAGCTTAACGCCGTGCATGCACAGTTACGTAATGCGCTGGCGGGCGCTGAACTGGTGATTGTTGGGAATGTTGACCCGCAACAGGTACTTACGGAAGTGGGCCGTTATCTGGGGGGGCTGGATTTGGGTGATAAGCCTTACTGGAACGGTTATCCGTTTTTACTGAAAAAAAGTGCGCCGCTGATTGATGCGCATAATCCCGATGAGCAAGCAATGGTTGTGGTCACCCGCCTCTCTGTTCCGGCAATGACAGATGATGTAGAGCACCGTTTGGCACATAAAATGCTGCAATATATCCTGCAACAGAGAATGGAAAAGGAACTGCGTACGGCGCTGGGGATCTCAGCCAGCGTGACCGTAGATATGACCTATCCGGCCACAGATATGCAGATGAACATGTTGCAAATCCGGGCAAAAGTGCAGCCTGATCAGTATGTCGATGCGGAAATTGCGCTGAAAAAACAGCTCAACACCCTGTTGATTGGTGGTTGCAGTACGCAGGAAATTGAAGCTGCACGGCAGCAGGTCAAGCGGCAGATTGATGCACTTTGGCAAGATCCGCAGCGCAGTGCACAAACGTTGAGTGTTTACTGGCTGGCAGGGTATCCGCTAGAAGACATTATGCAGATGCCGACTTTACTGGCTGATATTTCTGAACAGATGCTGCGTGATTTGACCCTGCACTACTTAAATGCGCCGGGCCAGCTCACGGCCGGTTTTTTACCGGATGCGGCACTGCCAAAACCGGCATTGCCGGCTGGCGTAGAACACTGAGAAGCTTTGTAAGCTGTGACGGGGGATATTTAAAAGAGTGTGCGGCATCTGCTAACCGACCAGATAGGTTCCGGTACCAAATGCAATGTGTGTTCCCTCTTCATTGTGCAGCTCCATCCGGGTAACGGCCACTTTATTACCAGCCCGGATCAGGTGGCCGGTAGCAATTAGCTGCTGGCCGCGTCCGGGGCGCAAATAGTCAATGCGTAAATCAATAGTGCCCACCTTGGTCAGGCGTTTGCCCAATTGCTGCAAGGTCTGCGCCTCTTCCTGCGTCAGGGCCGACGTTGCCGCCAAAATACAGCCGACAACATCTAAAATGGCCGCAGTGACTCCGCCATGCAAAATTTTGTGGTGTGCATTGCCTATCAGCTCATCACGCATTTGCACCTGTACCTCGACAATATCAGGCTCATTGCGCGTTAATGTCATGCCAATCAAGCGGTTAAACGGCATCTGTTCCATAAATAACTGACCGATAAAGTCACGTGCATCGGCAGGGCTGAGGATCAGATCAGGCTGCGGTGATAGCATATACATCCTTGTAATGAAATTGTTTAAATAGTGTTTTTACTTTAAAGTAATGCGCTTGAAAAAATGTTACCACCGTCACGGATTTGCGGTATTTTTTTCTCACAGAAAAGGACGTGCATGCGCTAACAGAATCCGCTATTGCTTGGTAGGATTCATGCATTCGATCAGCGCAGTTTGGCCTCATGGCCAATCTGTGCTTGATCATCCGTATTACTGTGGGCAGAGATAGACATCAAGCGGGGTTGTACCGAATGTTTTGCGGTGCACGGGCGTGTGCGTAGTCAGGTTGTCAGCAGTGAAAAATTATCACATGGAGACGTTATATATGTTAGGTAGCCGTTGGGCAGTGGGTGCAAGTGTGTTGCTCTCTGGATTAGTCATCAGCCAGTCAGTCGGTGCGCAAACCACACCAGAGAGCGAGGCGCAAGCCGCGTCAGTGCCGGTTGAAGCACAAAGCGTAAAGCCCAATTATGCCGGGCGTATTGCCAATTTGCTCGAAGAGCATAGCGCGCCTTTTTTACTGATCCCGTACGATACCAACTATGTGCTGTACTCTTACAGCAGCAATATCAATAAAGGGATGTATGCAAACCGTGGCTATGATGCTAATGATTTGCGTAAAGACAACATCAAATTTCAGCTCAGTTTTGCCTTCCCAATCTGGCGCGGTATTTTTGGGAATAACTCGGTCTTGGCTGCAGCCTATACCCAGAAATCACTCTGGCAGGCGACCAACTTTGCCATTTCAGCCCCCTTTTTGGAAACAAACTATGAACCGCGCGTGTTCACTGCGTGGAGTACGGACTACACGTTGGCGGGCTGGCACTTTAAAGAGCTGGAGCTGGGGTTTGTGCATCAGTCAAATGGCCGTGGTTATGACTATTTTGATGAGCAAACTGAAAAGCATGACACTTCACGTAGCTGGAACCGCATTTATGCTCGGGTGATGGCTCAGCGTAATAACTGGATGGTTGATCTCGAACCTTGGGTGCGGGTTGATTCGAGCAAAAACGATGATAATCCGGATATCACTGATTATCTGGGGCACTATCGTATGCAGGTAGGCTATAAAGCCGGCGACAGTGTATACAGCCTTGAAGGGCGCTATAATTGGAACTCGGATAAAGGCAGCGCACAGTTAGGCTGGAGCTACCCGATTACCCCGAGCGTACGCTTCTATACCCAGTTGTTTACCGGTTATGGTCAGACGATGATCGATTACAACTTCCGCCAAACCTCATTTGGTATGGGCTTTATGCTGAACGATATTATGTAACAGCACTGATTTGTACAGTTGAGTGCGCGCCGAGTGCGTGTTGCACTAAATTTGTACCGTATATCAATCTGACAACCAAGCCCGCAAAGTCTGTGCGGGCAACAAAATAGCGACAAACGGCGGCACTCTTTCTACAATAGCCGCTCTTTAGCTCGTTATTTTATCGCTTACCCGAGGATCACTGCGTGTCATTGGCGGAACTTCCCCCAGAACCTTCAGCTGCCGCGCATGTATTGCGTGAGGTATTTGGCTATCAGGCCTTCCGCCCCGGACAAGCGGTGATTATTGAGCAGGTGCTCAACGGCAATGATTGCCTCGTGATTATGCCTACCGGCGGTGGGAAATCGCTCTGCTATCAGGTTCCGGCGCTGATGCTGCCGGGCGTTACGCTGGTGATCTCTCCGCTGATCTCACTGATGAAAGATCAGGTCGATCAGTTACGGGCCAACGGTGTTGCTGCGGCCTGCTTAAACTCCACATTAAGCCGTGAACAGCAGCAACAAGTGATGCTGGATGTCAAAAATGGCAGCATCAAGCTGCTGTATATCTCACCGGAGCGGCTGCTGGCCGGCGGGCTGCTCAACCGTTTGGCGGACTGGTCTCTTTCCATGCTGGCGGTGGATGAGGCGCACTGCATCTCACAATGGGGGCATGATTTTAGACCTGAATATCGTGCACTGGGTGAGATAAAACAGCGTTTTCCGCACTTACCGGTGATGGCATTGACTGCAACTGCGGATGAGACCACCCGACAAGATATTGTCCGCCACTTGGCGATCCCCAATCACTATCTGCATCTGGGCAGTTTTGATCGGCCGAATATCCGCTACACGCTGGTGGAGAAGTTCAAACCGGCCGAGCAGTTGCTGCGCTATGTACAGGATCAGCGTGGAAAAAGTGGCATTATTTACTGCAACAGCCGCACCAAAGTTGAGGATACCGCTCAGCGTTTGAAAACCCGCGGGCTGAGTGTGGCAGCGTATCATGCCGGTTTGCCGACTGAGCGCCGCAATCAGGTACAAGAAGCGTTCCAGCGTGATGATGTACAGATTGTGGTTGCCACGGTTGCGTTTGGTATGGGCATCAACAAGCCTAATGTGCGTTTTGTGGTGCACTTTGATATCCCACGTAATATTGAATCTTATTACCAAGAGACTGGTCGGGCTGGGCGCGATGGTCTACCGGCAGAAGCAGTGCTGTTTTTTGATCCTGCCGATATGGTTTGGTTGCGCCGTATGCTCGAAGAGAAAGAGCCAGGGCCGGTACGCGATGTTGAAACCCATAAACTCAATGCGATGGGTGCATTTGCCGAGGCGCAAACATGCCGCCGCTTGGTGCTGCTGAACTACTTTGGTGAGGGGCGTCAGCAGCCGTGCGGGAACTGCGATATCTGCCTTGATCCCCCCAAACGGTATGACGGTTTGCAAGATGCGCAAAAAGCGTTGTCGTGTGTATACCGAGTTGGCCAGCGTTTTGGTATTAGTTATGCGGTCGAGGTGTTGCGTGGTTCGCTCAATCAGCGTATTCGTGAGCACGGGCACGAAAAGTTATCGGTGTACGGTGTCGGGCGCGATCAGAGCCATGAACACTGGGTGAGTGTGTTACGCCAACTGATCCATCTGGGGTTTCTGACACAAAATATTGTGCAGCATTCAGCTCTGCAACTGACTGAAGCGGCTCGCCCGCTGCTGCGCGGAGAAGTGAGCTTGCAGTTGGCCGAGCCACGCACCTCATTGTCATCACTGAAAAATAGCATCAAAACCGCCCTCAGCCACTATGATCGGCAGCTGTTTGCCAAGCTACGCAAACTGCGCAAATCCATTGCCGATGAAGAGGGTATTCCCCCGTATGTGGTATTTAATGATGCCACACTGCAAGAGATGGCCGAGCAGATGCCGGTTACGGCGCGTGATATGCTGGCAGTCAACGGCGTGGGCCAGCGTAAACTGACCCGTTTTGGCTCGCCATTTTTAGCGATGATCCGTGATCATATTGATGGTGAATAGCCGCTGTTGCACAGGGTGGCTCACCGAACATCAGGCTAGATCAAACAGCAAAAACTCACTTTCGCTGCGGGCACTTATCTGCAATGCCTGCTCTTCCCAGACGGCCAGCCCGTCACTGTGCTGTAGCCGTTGTCCGTTGACCTCAATGTCACCGCTGATCAGCTGTATCCAGATATGCCGGCGTTCGGCAATGCGGTAATCGGCCTGCTCGTGCGCGGTCAATGCCCAGCGCCACAGCGTCATATCCTGAAAAACCTGCAGTGAATCGCTGCGCCCATCGGGTGATAAAATGAGCTGCTTACCCCGCTGTGGCACAAAATGTTGCTGCGCATAGCGCGGTTCAAGCCCATGTTGTTGCGGTAAAATCCAGATCTGAAACAGGTGCAGCGGCGTACTGTCGCTCGGGTTGTATTCTGAGTGGCGAATACCCGTACCGGCACTCATGATCTGGAACTCTCCGGCCTGCACTTCGGTGACATTTCCCATACTGTCTTTGTGTGCAATCCGCCCCTGCCGGACATAGGTTAGAATCTCCATGTCTTTGTGCGGGTGGGTCGGAAAGCCCGAACGCGGTGCAACAATATCCTCATTGATCACGCGCAGCGCGGAAAAGCCCATGTAGTTGGGATCGAAATAGTCGGCAAATGAAAAACTGTGCCAAGTCTGCAGCCAGCCATGATTATCGTGCCCGCGCAGATCAGATTGACGAAGATGTAACATACAAACCTCTTCTCATCCTCAGTGTAATAGACGCAGTGTAGTCTTTCGAAAAGAGAAAAAAAGGGCAAAAAATCACCAGAATGTATCAATTTTTACGAATGATTACGCGGTGGGGAATAGGTGGGTACTTATTTTACTGTAGGGATACAGAGCAGTGTTGTTTGT
>CAMTGL010000062.1 GCA_947071955.1 uncultured Plesiomonas sp. | reverse complement strand
CCGTTTCAGAATGCAACTTGCTCGAACTCTCTGCGCGCAATGCCATTTTTGCCGAATGCGCATCAGCAGCGCGATCTTTTTGGGTGGAGAGAAAATCGATAGACAAATCGTCAGTAGCGCCCTCCTCCGCAGATTGCGCATCCTCGGCCACTTCTTGTACGTTGCGATTTGCAGTCAGAGCCGGCTCTGCAAGCCCCGTCGCGCCCGCTTTTCCGCTACTGTTTACCGTATCCGAATCGCCAAATCCTACAACAGAAGATTGCAACGCCTTACGGCTGGCATCGAGCTGCTGTAACCACGGGTCATCCTGTGCGCTAATCATGCTGCCCGATAGTCCAGAACTTCCGCCAGAGCCACTTACCGCAGCGTCGGAATTAGCCGCAGAGCTGCCTTCTGTCTCTTGAGCATCGGCCGTTAATATTTCAGCACCTGCCACACTTTCCTCAGTAGAAAACTGACTGCCTGAAGTGTCGGTTTTTACCGTATTTTCGGGGGATGAAGCCGCTGCTGTGCTTGGCGTTGCCTGCTGCATGCTGTCAGCGTCTGAATTAGCCGATTTTTTATTGCTGTCTTTTTCTGCCGCCGGTTTATTGCTGGTACTTGACGGCTTTACGGTATTGGCATCAGACTGATTCAGGCAATCGGTGAAATCGCGCCCACTCTCAGATAATGTTGAAGCTGCCGAATGAGATTTTATATTATTGCTGCTTGCAGAGCGCTGCGCAGGCACAGAGGGTGAAGCTGTCGGTATCGCATTTAACGTCATATCGAAATCTCCTTTTTCCGCATACTCTGCTGCTATCGCAGTCTGGCTGGCAGTTAACGCCAAAAAATAAACATTTACAGTGACAATAAATTGACTCAGTTATCGATGAACCAAGCGATAACATAGATTCGCCACATAACTGAGAAACATGACACCAAACAGAGATCAGCGCGCAGTAGCTTTACGCCGCAATAATTGTTCGGCCATTTCATCATTGAGCTTTTGCTCTTCACGTGCGGCTTTTTGCTGCTTTTGCAGCGCGCGTTTTTCCATTAACATCGCCAGTGATTTATGCTTTTTCTTTGCATCCAGCCACTGTTCACGTGCCCGATCAGCCTGCTCCTCAAATGATCGGCGGGCATAGTTTTGCTTGGTTAGGTTCTGATCAAGATGACCGATAAATTGTTGTAAGTGCGTATACTCATGGGCATTTAACCCTGTAGAACCGCGTACAGATAGCTGTTGGCAATAATCAAAACGGTAATCATGGATGATGTCCATCTGCGCGAGATGACTGCTCAACTGCTGCCGTGCCTGTGACAACAGCCCCGAGGCGCTCTGCTCTTTTTGTTCAGCCTGCTCTAGCAACAGCTCGAATGCTTTCATCCAATACCCTCTTTTTTATCCTTCCCGATTTGCTATCGTACTTACAGCCAAAGCAATACTAGTGATACGTGGATTTGCAACCTGTGTTTCAATGCCACTGATATGCTTTATCTACACATCATCACCTGCATAGCATTGTGATATGCATATCATCAGCATTTGTTGTGCCACAATTGCCGAGCACCGGTTTTGTATGGCACTGTGATGGCGTTATCCCCCCAGCAGCACCTGTTTTAACTGACTGACCGACTCATCAAACGGGCAGACCTCTTTCATGCGCTGCTGCAAATACTCATCCACCTTCGGTTTGATATCGATAGCCTGATCGACCCGCGGATCATTCCCGCGCTGATAAGCACCGATGGCGATCAAATCCTGATTCCGGTTATAGGTAGCGCAAATCTGGCGTACCGCGCGCGCCATCAGTTGATGCTCATCACTGGTGATCGACGGCATCACACGGCTGACCGAGCGCTCCACATCAATCGCCGGATAGTGCCCCGCATCGGCAAGCTGGCGCGATAGCACAATATGACCATCAAGAATGGCGCGCGAAGCATCGGCGATCGGGTCTTGCAGATCATCACCCTCACTGAGCACGGTGAAAAATGCGGTGATCGAGCCTTGCCCATCTGCGCCATTACCCGCGCGCTCAACCAGTGCAGGCAGTTTGGCAAAAACCGATGGCGGATAACCTTTGGTCGCTGGCGGCTCCCCCACCGACAGGGCAATCTCACGCTGAGCCTGTGCAAAACGGGTCAGTGAGTCCATCAGCAGCAAAACATCCTGCCCCTGATCACGAAAATACTCCGCCACGGTTAACGCCGTCTGGCAGCCTTTCAAGCGCATCAAGGGTGAGGAATCAGCAGGTGCGGCAATGACCACGGCTCGCTTGCGCCCCTCATCACCGAGGATCTCTTCGATAAATTCGCGTACTTCACGGCCACGCTCACCAATCAACCCCACGACCACCACTTGGGCTGTTGTGCCACGCGTCATCATGCCCAGCGTGACCGATTTACCCACCCCAGAGCCGGCAAATAGACCAATCCGCTGGCCTTTTCCGACAGTTAGCATGCTGTTAATGGCTTTAATGCCAACATCAAGCACATCGTGAATCGGTTTACGCTGTAGTGGGTTAATCGGCGCGGCAGAAAAATCGGCACTCTGCTGACAGCGCAACGGGCCAAGCCCATCGAGTGGACGGCCAACACCATCGATAATCCGCCCCAACAATTCAGGGCCAACCGGAATACCTTGCTTGCTGATAATCGGGGTTACCCGTGCACCCGGCAGTACACCGGTCAAGGGTTCGGTCGGCATCAGAAACAGGGTTTCATCACTAAAACCCACCACTTCGGCTTCCATTTCACCGCTGAGGGTCTCTATCATGCACAAGCTGCCGACCGAGGCCCGACAGCCCACCGCTTCGAGTGTCAACCCGACAACCCGCACCAACTTTCCGGCGGCAACGGCACGGGTGTTTAATCCACGTAACTGGTAAGCAGATAGACGCTGTTGTAATGCCGATACAGGCAACACTTGTGGAGAATGAGTGGCAGTTAGGTTCAATTCTGAAGCGGAATTAGCCATTTTCATGCACACAACGGCTCATTAGTTGTGCGAGGTTCGGCTTCTGAGTGTGCAGACGAGGCCAGTGATACGGCAGGTAGGCTTTCCAGACGGTTTTGCACCGCCTGCGCGACCGGTTCAACGTGGGCGTGGTTAGTATGGCGGAATTGGCTAATCACCGCAGCAAGACGATCGCGCATACGAAACTCAACCTGCGAAACATGCTCGCTGACCTGAATATCACCCCGCTGCAAAGCTGGCTCTGCCCGTAAACGCCAGCCGCGTTCACTAATTGCCTCGGCACCATACAATGACTCTACCCACTGCAAATCAGCCGGATGCAGCATAAGGAGCGGCTGCTCTGCAGCAATCGGCAATGCCTCAATCGACTGACGCACCGTCTCTAGCAACACTGCAGGGTTTTGTGCCACTTCGCAGCGGGTCACCTCTTCAGTCAGCGTCACCAACATATCAACTAATTGCAGTTCAAGTTGCTGTTCAATATCACGCAGCGGCTGGTGCAGTGCGGCAATCGTCTGAACCAGTGCATTTACCTGTTCGCCGATGTGAGCCTGCCCGTCATCGATACCTTGCTGATAGCCACGTTGCTGACCCAGTTCAAAGCCCTCTTGCTGGCCTTTTTCAAAACCAGCCTGATAGCCCAGCGCCTCACCGGCCAGCTTTCCGGCAGCCAAGCCCTCTTCGTGAGCGGCCAGCTGGATTTCGGCCAGCGCTTCGGCTGTCAGGCCGGGCACACAGATCTGTTCTTCTTCGCTCTCAGGCGCTTCCCAGCGCACAGTACGGTTGTAACCGAGCGCATTCAGCGTCTGTTCATCCACCGTTTCTTGGCTGTAATCAGGCAATGGCCATGCCGAAAACTGATCAGCGGTACGCGGATCAGCACGCAAGTAACGAGCAATCGGGGGCTTATCCATTGGCGCACCTCACGTTAGATAAACTGGTCGCCACTGCCAGGGCTATTAATGGCAATCTCACCGGCATCGGCCATCCTGCGAATAATCGCCAGAACTTCTTTTTGTGCCGCTTCAACATCGGCAATCCGCACCGGCCCCATGGCATCTAGA
Organism: uncultured Plesiomonas sp.; assembly: GCA_947071955.1. Lineage (GTDB taxonomy): Bacteria > Pseudomonadota > Gammaproteobacteria > Enterobacterales > CAMTGL01 > Plesiomonas. The sequence continues at coordinate 6,041 of CAMTGL010000062.1, read as the reverse complement.
TCTTCACGCAGCATCTCGACCGCGCGCTTAGACATATTGCGGAAAACTTTCTCACGGATATGCTCATCGGCCCCTTTCAGTGCGCGCTGTAGCACATCACTAGCAACCTCTCGCAGCAGTAGCTGAATACCGCGATCTTCGACATCCATCAAGTTATCGAAGACAAACATCAAATCGTGAATTTGCTGTGCCAACTCTTCGTCTTGATCGCGCAGTGAATCCATCAGCGGCGATTCGATAGCCGTATCGAAGTAGTTCATGATCTCGGCAGCCGCCTTCGGCCCGCCCATCTTGGCCGATTGCGCACCGGCTTGACCGGCGAACTGTTTCTCCATGATATCGTTCAGCTCTTGCAGTGCTGCCGGCTGAACTTCCGTCAGATTGGCAATACGCATCATCAGATCAAGCCTAACCCGCTCAGGGAACTGTGACATAATATTCGCCGACTGATCCGGCTCTAAATAGGCCAAAACAATCGTCTGAATTTGCGGGTGTTCATGCTGGATAATACTGGCAACCTGCCGCGCATCCATCCATTTCAGGGTATCGAGCCCTTTTGAACCGCTCGACATGATGATCTGATCGACCAAATTACTGGCTTTATCCTCACCGAGCGCAGCCACCAGTGCGTTACGCACAAAGTCATGACTGCCTACACCAATGCTGGTGAATTTCTGAATGTCATCAATAAAACGCCGATGCACCTGTGCCACCTGCTCATGCCCAGGGTCGAGTGTCACGGCCATTTGCCGCCCCAACTTCTGCACCTGTTTAGGTTCGAGCTTGCTTAAAATGCTACCGGCATCCTCTTCGCTCAGGCTTAGCAGCAAAATGGAAGACATCTCTAGTCCCGACATGCTGTATGCGGGTAACGCCGCTTTATCCGTCATTATTCTCTAACCAGTATTTGATAACTTGGGTTGCCAGTTCCGGCTCATTGGCTGCCAGAGCACGCACCGCTTTAACCAGATCCTCATCACGGTGCAAGTTTGGCAATTCCAGCATGCTGCCTATGGATAAAGTGTTGTCATCCAGATCACTGCTAAGCAGTTTAAGCTCATCTTCCTGTAATAGATCGCTTTCGGCTTCATCCTGCAACTGCTTATCCAGTTTCGGATTAAGCAGCCGCTGCATTGCCGGACGCACCAATACCAGCAACAGCACAATCACCACCAACGCGGCAGAGAGATAACGCACACTCTGGCGGAAGTTTTCACTCTCCCAGAATGGCGGTTCGGTAATTTGTGCCAGCGCATCAGTAGAAGCAAACGGCACTGAAACCACCTCCAACACATCACCACGGGTGATATTCAACCCCAACCCACCAATCAGCAGACGACGTAAATTCTCAATTTCAGCATCATTGCGGGCCACCCGTACCGGATTGCCCGAATCTGGGGCTGTGCCCGGCTTGTAGTCAATCGCCACCGAAACACTCATATTTTTCACCTGCCCACTAGCCTGACGAGTGTGTTTAATCGTGGTGTCGACCTCATAATTACGGGTAGATTCTTTGCTGAAGTTTCCTTCAGTGGTTTTATCCCCGTTTTGCAGACTTTTAACATTTTCCGGAATAGCAGAATCAGCCGGAGGTTGATTGCTCAACGCGCCGGGAACGCCCGCCACACCACGCCCGCGATTAACATTTTCACGGTTAAACTCACTGCGCATGGTCGGGTTAGCTTGATCAAACTGCTTTTGGGTTTGTTCGGTTTGGGTAAAATCAAGCAGCACTCCAACCTCGGCGGTATACGCCCCCATGCCCAGTACGGGGATCAGAATGGAGTCAATCTTTTCACGCACGGTTTTTTCTTGCTGACGCTGTAAGTCAAATTCTCGGCGCTGCGCTACCGCACTCGGGTCTTGGCTACCAGAGTTAAGCAAACGCCCGTTCTGGTCAGTCACTGTAACGCGGGTATTACTCAGCCCCGGTACGGCTGAAGCGACCATATCAACAATGGAATCAACCTCTTCCTGCGTTAAGCTTCGACCCGCGCGTAAGGTCACCATAACACTGGCACTGGCTTTGGCTTCCTCGCGGATAAATACACTTTCACGCGGTAAAGCCAGCATCACCTGTGCTTTCTGAATATTGCGGATCTTCTCTATCGCGGAAGCCAACTGGCGCTCACGGCTCAGCTTCAGGCGCTCACGCTCTAAACGCTGTGAAACCCCAAAACCCATATCTTTGAGCAGAATGTCATCACCCTGATCTTGCGCCTGATTCAACCCTGCGCGCGTCAGCATCAGCTTGGTTTTCTGGTAGGTATCTTGACTGATTTTAACGGTGTTGCCTTCTAGCGTATAAGGCACTTTATTTTGATCAAGAAAATCGAGCGTTTGTACCAACTCTTCGTTGTTATACGTGCCTAACGGCCGTAACTCAGGCTCTTTCGCCCAAAAAAAAGCAAATATTATCAATGCGATACAAATCGCAACTGCCACAACTAAAATCAGCTGTCGTAACCAGTCAACTTGCGATAAAAACTCAAAACGCGATGAGCGTTCACCCAGATCAGGGTTTTGCCCAGCACTGTCAGCGCTGATCAAAGTTGCGCCTGGTGTTACCGCCAACGGTGTGTTTGACTCTGCCATATTTCAACCAATAGCCGTTAAACTGGCATGCTCATGATTTCTTTATAAGCTTCAACCAGCTTATTACGTACCTGCACGGTCGCCTCAAACGCCACCGAGGATTTTTGTCCTGCAATCATCACATCTGACAGCCCAACCGTTCGGTCTCCGGCATCAAAACGTGTGGCTTGTGTATTAGCACTTTTTTGCAGCCCGTTAACATGGTTAATCGCATTTCCCAACAGCGCCGAGAAATCTACCGCACTACTTTGTGCTGTACTGCTTTCTGCCACTTTGCCCACAGAACCTGCTGCATCAAGTGTCATACTTCGCATCTCTTGCTGTAACGCCGATAACTCCATGCTTTTACTCCACCGTCAAAACGCCACAAAAACCACTACATTGGGTGTAACAAGCCTAGTTATGCAAATTAGATACCAGATTAATTTCAGGTGGAAAGAAAAGCGTAATAACACCAGAGCAGTAAACATCGTTAAGGGATAGAGCACCGTTCAAAAGATAAAAGAAGGAAAAAGAAACGCGTGAAAGAAAAGAAGAAAAGGGAAAGGGAAAAAGAAAAGACAACCAGGCCACCTAAAATTAGATGGCCTGTGGGATAACCTCAATGGTCACGGCAAAACGGAATAAAGTCAGGCGACTGAGCTCTCTTTATTCAGGCCATATTTACGCATTTTCTCCACCAGCGTGGTACGGCGCATGCCTAGCATATCTGCTGCACGGGCCACTACCCCATACTGAGCCTCAAGTGCCTGACGGATCATATCGATCTCCAGATCAGAGAGCATCTCTTTGAGGTTCATCCCCTCAGGAGGCAATGACGCCAGATAGCGCTCAGCCTCTGTCACTGCAGTCGTGACAGCCACATCGTCAGGCGCAATACTCACCGCCTCGTTGAATATCTCATTGAGTACCGCGCGCTCAAGCATCTCCTGCTCATCACTCCCCTGTGCTAAAGATCTCTGTGCTAAAGATCCTTCCGGCAAATAACGGTTTTCATGCAAATAGCAGTCAGTATTTGGTTGGAAATCCGGCACATCAACACTGCGGTATTTAGCCGGAAGATGGCTAACATCAATCAGCTCGTCAGGGTACAAGATAACCAACCGCTCGGTTAAGTTTGCCAGTTCGCGCACATTTCCAAGCCACGGATAAGCACACAGTGAATGTAAAGCCCGTGGGGTAAAATGCACACTTTTCGCCCCTTCAGCCGTTAAGCGCGATAGCAACTCTTGCAGCAGCAGAGGAATATCTTCTGACCTATCGCGCAGGGCAGGCACATCAATCGGGAATACATTCAAACGGTAGTAAAGATCCTCACGGAACTCACCTTTGGCGATCATCTCGTCAAGATTTCGGTGGGTTGCCGCAATCACCCGTACATCAGCCCGCAACGTTTTATTACTGCCAACTCGCTCAAAACTACGCTCTTGCAGCACCCGCAACAACTTAACCTGCATCGGCATCGGCATATCGCCGATCTCATCTAAAAACAGTGTGCCGCCTTCGGCTAGCTCAAAACGGCCTTTACGGGTAGAGATCGCACCGGTAAACGCCCCTTTTTCATGTCCGAACAATTCACTTTCAAGCAGATCTGCTGGAATTGCACCGCAGTTAATCGGCACAAATGGGCCACTATTGCGCACCGAGTGATAGTGAATATTACGGGCCACCACCTCTTTTCCGGTACCCGATTCACCGAGGATCAGCACATTTGCTTCGGTTGGCGAAACTTGCTCAATTAACCGGCGTACATGCTGCACCGCATGGCTACGCCCGACAAGGCTGCGGAACAGGGTATTCTTGCGGGTAATTTGCGGGTAAGAGGCTAAATGCCGCCCAGTAAATTCATAACAGTGGCGTAGCGCTTCGGTTAGCTGCGCATAATTGAGTGGCGCACATACATCGCCCACATGATTACTGCCAGCATAAAAATTTGATTCATGTGATGCTATGCCAGAAGCAGAAAATACAATCACCGGAATATGGTGATGTACGCGCAGAAAATCGACCACCTCTTCACGCCGGTGGGTGTCAGAAATGTGGCCTAGCAAACAGCCAGCCCAGATATGCGACTCTGCGAGAGACGGGTTCACCTCGCACGATGATACGGTGACGCTATCTTGACCAATAAAGTCAAAAATCGTCGTTAACATTGTGCGCCGATCAAAATCGTCTTCGATCAATAAGAACTTCTGCAATCCAGGCATGATATGAGTTTCTATACACCAGTGACGTTCATATTTTAATAATTGATAACTATATCAATATACCCTTATGCAATAACATGTATTGGCTCAGTTTTTTTCCTGTTTTCGTGATCTATTCGACTAAAAACTAATTTAAAAATATTTCTATCCCTTTATACTGAAAAAGACTCTGATTGCATTTGCGAGATAAATCGCATTTAACATCTAATTAATGATTGCAAAATAAATAATTACAGAAATCACTAATTGTTATACATAGCCTAATTGTTCTCTGTAACAGGATAGTGATACTGCCAAACAACCGATTATTGCTCAGTTATTGCACACTGAGCAATAATTATACACAATTGAATTATTATATATTGGATTATTAGATATAGTGCAGCTCAGACGGAATACTTTCCCATCCGGTTTTAATCTCGGTTAATAATGCCATTACTTCATCAAGGGTTTTAGTATCATTATTGAGATTGGCACTCAACAGCTGGGTTTGCATATATTCATAAAGTCGCGCCAAGTTTTTTGCAATATCCCCACCCTCTTCTTCTGATAAGCAGGCTTGTAAATTGGCGATAATGGCCACAGCCTTTCCTAATCGCTCACCTTTTACCGCGATATTGCCCATCTGCATGGCTGCTTTCGCTTGCACTAAGCGCTCAATTGCGCCACTGAGCAACATTAAAATCACCTTGTGTGGTGATGCTGATTGTAACTGACTGTCTACTGAGACTTTTTTGTACGCCTGTAAAGTTCCGCGCATAGTCTGACTCTCTTATTTTTATGCCTATTTCCAACACATTAATTAAAATTAATCTAATGTAGTAAGTATTAAAGTATAAGTTTATTATCCGATAAACTTATTGCAGACTGACGGCCTGATATGCTTTCACCCCTTTCTGGGTTCTTTTATGTTGAAATAAAGTTAACGCATAACGTGCACGGGTTTTCTGTGCGCAAAAAAGAAGCGACTCGGTTAATGAATGCAATTTTTTTTTATTATCTGCCGATAAAACAGGCAATATTTGTTCAAGCATTTTTTGCCGGGCAGATAAAAGAGCATAAATATCTTCTGGCTCAGGATCAGCCTGCTCAGAAAATAGCGCGCGTAACTGTTCATCAATCTGCATAATTTGCGTTAACATACTACTGGCCTATTTTATTACACCCGGTTTATTTACATTACATTTTTTACAACACACTCAATACCGTATTCATCTGCTGTTGCATTTGCGTTACTGC
>CAMTGL010000061.1 GCA_947071955.1 uncultured Plesiomonas sp. | reverse complement strand
CGCAGTGAACGGGCTTTATTCAGATCAACCACGGCACGCGCCAGTGTCTTTGATACCCCTATAGGCAGTACTGATGAGGAGTCAGCGCCTCCGGCAATCCCCACCTGTGTATGGCCACACACAATACTTTCGGTGATATTAGCCCCTGCCTGAAAACTGGTCGCACCCGCACGTGAAACACTGTAAGCATCGGTATGCACACTCATGCCCGTCCCCAGTACAATTTCACGGGCAATATTCGGCGCTTCTGGCATTTGTACTACCTGACCAAAAACCAATTGATCAATTAATGCAGGATCAATCCCCGTTCTGAGCACCAGCTCATTCACCACCAGCTTCCCTAAATCCAGCGCTGGCACACCATGAAATGCACTTGCTTGACGGGCAAACGGTGTTCGTAACCCCGCCACCACAGCAATGCGTTCCCCGTTACGGGTGGTAAGATTTTGCGCCGCTTTCATGTGTACTCCTTCCTGAAGATTCACGGGGGATAAATACCGGTCTGGTCTGACCTGAACACCTTGAGTGTAACCTCTTGTTCACATTTTTCAAACAAGTGTTTGAGTGATTATTTGCAGAGTTTTCTGGTAGCAGGATAACTAAAAAAGTGAGTAGAAGAGTGAACCCTTGTATTCAATATTTGGCCACAAGCACAGACAGTGCTATCAGTACATAGTGAACTTAGTACAGGCTCGAGCCTGGGGTAAGACGGCTCTCCAATACCCACCAATTATTTTGACGCTATTGCCATTTTTTTGACTGTGCTGTTGACTGCATGATGAATCACATTGGAGGCTGCACTTTAGATTATATTACTCACAGGATGTCAGCCGCGGCAGTAGATACGATCTGTTTTAGCCAATGTAGATGTGAGTATATTCGTTTAAATATATCGGCTGGAATATATTGGTTTGAGTGAGTCATGTTGATAAGGGAATACCACCAGATCGCACAGAGAAGGCACAATTATTGCATTTAATTTCTATATTAACGTGCCACCCACGGTTATTTCACTCTCTGTTGGAAAAGATCACCACTATGCTGATGACACGCGATACGTTGCGCTTATTTCACTCGCGTTTCTTTACTCCGCTCACCATAAGCGTTGCTTTATGCTGTGCGGCGCTTAGCCCGCAAGCAATAGCCCTGAATACCCTCAATATCAGTATTGAGCACAACCCCGTTGAGCAGGGAAAACCCTTTACTTTAACCGTCAGTGCTGACGATACTCTGCCCAATGATGCGCTGGATCTCTCCCCCTTGTTTGGTCAGTCTTTTATTATCGGCAATACCGAATACAACCAAATTCCGGCAGATAAAAAAAATCCGGCACAGACACAGTGGAAAACCACCCTGCTGCACGATCAAGCTGGCAGCTATGAAATCCCCGCGCTCACCATTGATAATGTCTCCAGCCAGCCACTGACATTAACCGTGACACCGCCGGTGGCCGCCCCTGAAGAGCCACCACAGCCAGCCCCTGAACCAGAACCTATCATCACACTTGATCAAGCGGTGCTCAGCACCCGCCTCTCAAAGCCGATAGCGTACCCCGAGGAAGCAGTATATCTGGATGTTGACCTTGAACTGGCCAGTGAACTGCTCGACGGCGTGCTCTCAACACCGGAGATCAGCGGTGGAACATTACGGCAGATAGGGCAAGATCGAGCATGGAGTTTAATGCGCGATGGCAACCGCTATCAGATCATCAGCCGCCGCTATCAAATTACCGCCACCGACACTGAAAATGTCACCATAGGTAGTATTCGTTTTCGGGGCACAGTACGTGGCAGCAGCCTGCGACAGCCACCGCTCAACAGCTATGCAGAATCATTGCCGGTTACCTTAAATATCAAGGCACTGCCAAAAGATTTGCGTAATAACTGGCTTCCGGCAGAAAAAGTAACCCTAGAAGAGACGTGGTTTCCACAGCCGTCAGCCGCCAAAGTCGGCGAACCGCTGACCAGAACCATTCGTCTGCGCGCACGCGGGTTAGGCAATAAACCACTGGTGATGCCAGCCATTGTGTATCCAAATGAGCTGAGTTTACATGCCCAGCCGGTTGAACAGCGGCGCACGCTCAATGATGAGACCGAACTAGAGATCCGCCATATTCTGATGCCAAAACGCACCGCTGCAGTCATCCTACCGGAGATAACCATCAACTGGTGGAATACCCAGACAGAGAAAGCAGAAAGTGCAGTACTGGCCGCCCAGCCGATGAGCATCAGTATTAACCCAGCGCTGAGTCAACCTGTAGTCCCGATGGTCAAACCCAAAGAGAACTACGCCAATATTTTCGGCTATCTGGCACTGTTTGCCGTGTTACTGACCTGCGGCTTTATCTACTGGCACATGAGCCAGAAACGAAACTTACGTAACGAACTGAGCAAGCTCTCGTTGATGATGCCCAATGAGCCAGAGCCGGAAGATAAAGCGTGGCAAGAGCTAGAGTATGCGCTAAACCAACATGATCCGGCACAGATCACCCGCGCCTTCAGCCAGTGGGCTCGCCTGCGCTGGCCGGGAAGGAAATTCACCCATTTTGCTGAACTGCCAAACGGGGATGCAATAGACAGAGAGCTTACCAAGCTCAAGCGCAGCAACGACAACCCAAACAGCAAGGGAAACACAACTGCATGGGACAGCGCCCCTCTACGCCAGTTGCTCTACCGTATTCGTGGTATTCGGCGTACTGATGCACCGTCAGCCCCCCATGCGCCAACCAACAAAACGCGCAACCATGATGACTACCCGCAAATTAATTTTAAAATTGAGTAGGTAGGATACAAAAAAACAAAAAGATAAAAATAAAAAAGCCGCCATATAGCCTGTTATATAACAAAGGCGATGGCAGCTTTTTATTTGTTTCATGCGTTAATGGCAATCTACGCCACTAATCCAGTCAATCGATAACCCAATTAGCGTATAGCCAAATAAGCAATGGCCTGTGCTTGAAAGCCCATTAACGGTAAACCGTTAACTTAACGCAGTGCCAGTTGGAAAATCATGGTTTCAGCCTGACAAGAGAAAGTGAAATCAGCATTAAGCTGTGCACCTTCAGCAGTGTCAGTCAGTGAGCTGGTGATTTCACATGCATCAGACTCAATATCACGCGCTTTTTTAGTCAGCTTTGCTAAAAATGCTTCAGCATCGGCACGGGTAGCAAACTGTTGCTCAACCTTGGCCGTACAATCGGTATTATCCAAAATAGTACCAACATCAACACAACAGCAAGCTGCTGTCTCTTGTACACGACAGATATTTTCGTTAGACATTAATAGGTCCTCTTGTAAGCCAAATCAATCAAACAGCCAAAACCTTGATAAAGGTATGGATTAATCATACACGGCTCAGCCAGCCCGCCCAACTGTAATTATTGATACAACTTATTGAGATCAAGAATATGCGCAAGAAGGTAATCGAAATGTTAAGAACAGGATTTATTGACCGATATTTTTCAAAAAAATTCCAAAAACGTGCGATAGATCGCCCATTTTTTTAAACTAATATAAAATAAAAATGTAAACGGTTGTTTTATATTATTTTTATTTTTACACCTGACAAAATCTGACGCCAAAAGCGGTCTATTTATACGCTCAGAGAGTAAATTTATTCTGTATCAAAGCAAAACAGTGTTAACAAAAAGTTATTTTAGGCTTATATTGACCACTGGTCTGATTTCAGACCTGTCAGTAAGCCCCTACAATCCGGCGCAACTCACCATGAAGGTGGGACCGCACATAATAATCACAGACAGAGAATCTGTAATATGAATAAGAAGAGCTTGTTAAAAAAATCAGTATTAGCAACGACAGTGGCACTGCTATCAGCCCAAGCTAGCGCAGCAGGTTATCAAGTCGGTGAGCACTCGGCCGCAGGTCTGGGTCGTGCTTTTGCCGGTGAAGGTGCTGTTGCTGACAACGCTGCTGTGGTTATCCGTAACCCTGCTGCCATGATGATGTTTGATGCACCGGCTATCTCCGGTGGTTTTACCTACATTGACCCTGCGGTTGATGTAAAAGGTAAAACTATTCCAAACTCTAGTGCAAAAGACATTGCGCCAACCGCAGTCGTTCCATTCGGCGCAGTTATCTATCCAATCAATGAGCAGTGGGCACTTGGTGGCTCTCTGTTCTCTAACTACGGCTTAGCCACTGAGTTCCCAACTGATTACAGCGCGGGCCTGTTTGGTGGTAAGACTGATCTCACCACTGTTAACGCGAACTTCAGTGCAGCATACCGTTTGAACGAGCAATTTAGTTTTGGTTTAGGCTTAAACGCTGTTTATGCTGATGCTGAATTGGCACGTAACGCCGGTTACTTATCAGGAAAATTACCACCACAGTTAGGCATCACTCCGTCTTCAGAAATTAAATATCTTAAAGGTGATACTTGGGCCTTTGGTTGGAATATCGGTGCGATGTGGGAAATTAACGAAGCTAACCGTTTAGCACTAACCTACCGCTCAAAAGTAAAATTAGACTTTGACGGTACTTTCCGTGGCGCACTACCATCTAAATTCCCGATGCCTGGACTTGAAGGAACAGGCGGAAAAGATGTTGATGCCAACCTGAAAGTTGATTTGCCTGATATCTGGGAGATCTCCGGTTACAGCCGTTTAAGCCCACAGTTTGCACTGAGCTACGGCGTAATGCGCACTGGCTGGAATGCATTTGAAGAGCTAAAAGCGACCAGCAGTAGCTGTGCTCAAGGTGTTTGCCTGCAGAAAAATGAAAGCTTTGAAACTGCATACCGTTACTCTGTAGGGGGTACGTATTACTACAGCCCTGAGTGGACGTTCCGTGCTGGTTTTGCGTATGACGAAAAAGCTTCCAACAAGCATCCGTCAATCTCAATTCCTGACCAAGATCGTATCTGGTACACACTGGGCACAACCTATGCGTTTGACAGCAACATGAGTGTAGATGCCGGTTTTGCTTACTTGAATGGCCGTGGCGCTAGCTTCAAGGAAGATAACCTTGCTGCTTTCGAAGCTAAAGGCGACGCATACCTGTACAGCATTGGTATGAACTACAGCTTCTAATTAAACCGGATAATCAATATCTGAGTTAATTTAAGCGTAAGTCATTCAAAATACAGTAATAGCTAAATAATATAAGCCCTGCTCACATTGAGCGGGGCTTTTTTTAGGCACTTAACTCTTCACTGTAAAAATAATGCTCTTTAGTTATCTCTCGAACAAAAAAATAAATGCTTTAATATCAATCATTTTCAGCGTACAGCATGAAAAACAGCTGTACGCTGAAACTGTTTCGGAGTATGACTAACCACATAATTAAGCGGTATTAAATATCGTTAAAATAAAATATTTAGCATTTATGTTTGATATGTTGCGCTGCCGCACTACAGATTTGTATTCCCTCATCAAGCCTTTACCATGCTTTTTTTGTCCATTTTCATACTTAATCTAAACAAAACTTAAATGAAACATAAAATAATTACACGATTTATCAGTGGTGCACTCTCTACCGGTTTTATTTTGCATGCGCAGGCAGCCGGTTTTCAATTAGCCGAATACTCAGCAACAGGTTTAGGTCGCGCATTTGCCGGTGAAGCGGCAATGGCCGACAATGCCTCGGCACAAACGCGAAACCCCGCATTACTGACACAATTTACAGCACCGCAACTCTCTGCTGGTGCGATTTATGTCAAACCCGATATCAAACTTGAAGGCACAGCAACCTCCTTCCCAAATCCAATTTCAGGGCAATCGCAACAGTTTGCAACCCACGCCAATAATGTTGCCGGTGATGCCTGGGTTCCGAATGCCTATTTTGCTATGCCATTAAATGACCGCTGGTTTGCCGGATTAGCGATCAACTCTAACTATGGTCTTTCTACTGATGTTGAAAGCGGTTTTGCTGCAACACAGTTTGGCAATCACACTTCTGTCACCACTGTAGAGATCAACCCGAATATCGCCTATAAGCTCAATGATCAGTGGCAGTTAGGTGCGGGTATTCGCTATATCACCGGTGAAGGTTCTATTGGCGCGACCGCTCCCACTTATCTTCCAAAACCTTTAGCTGGCCAAGCATTGAAATATATGGAAGGTGATGATCATGATTTTGCATGGAATGTAGGTGCAGTATGGCAACCGACAGAGCAAACGCGTATTGGTGCAAGCTACCGGTCAGAGGTAAAGCTCGATTTAACTGGGCACGCAAATGGGTTGGCCTATAACCCTACGAACCCAAATAAAAAGATGGCTGGCGTTTTACCGCTAACACTGCCAGCAACCGCTGAGCTGGCCGCCGTTCACGCACTCAATTCGCAATGGACGATTCACTCAAGCCTCAACTGGACACAGTGGAGTAAATTCGCTTCTCTGATAGCAAATATTGATGGAAGGGCTCCTGATACGGTAAAAATTGAGAACTGGCGCGATACCTACCGTTTAGCGGTGGGAACAACATGGAAAATGGATCAGCAAACCACTTGGCGAGCCGGTGTTGCCTACGACAGGGCTGCGGTAAGCCATGCCAACCGCACACTCAGCATACCGGAAACTGACCGCTATTGGCTCAGTACCGGTGTCGGTTATGCCATGACACCTGCGATGACCGTTGATCTGGGGCTGACCTACATTATGGGTAAAAAAGCGGATGTGAGTGAGCCGCGCAGCCATATTTCTGATCCGAGCGAACACCATGTTCCGGGTAGTTTTATTGGTCAGGCGAGCGGTGATATCTGGCTAACCGGCGTGCAGTTGTCGTACGTTTTTTGATAGAAAAAAACTGATAGAAGCGGCTAAAATAGAAAAATAAGCTATCTCAATAACCGCGTCTAAACAAAAGGCGCTGATCTTAGATCAGCGCCTTTTTTATCGATAAATATCAATAGAGCTCTGTGTACTTTTCAGTGCACGGATTAATCACGAATGTAGAAATTAATCAATTTCATCAAGCACATCGCTGAGCTCTTTTGCATTCGGATTCTCTTTTTGTGATGCATGGCCATCATTAACAATAAAATCTTGATGCTGGAAATAGGCATCACGGACCAAAATGTACGAGTCTGATGAGTTCTTCAGCAGAGCATCTTTATTCAATGAGCGCGCACGGGTATCTACCCCTTCAATGGCCCATTTTGCCAGTGAACCCCACGGGGTTAACAACGCCAGCGGTACGTACGTTGAGTCAACAATACCCCCGAGATCCTGACGTGGCGTAAATGGCCCATAAGCAGGGACCATGACATACGGGCCATATCCCACACCGTAATGCCCTAATACATGACCAAACTCACGCTGATCTTGTTTTGGTAGCCCCGCTGGCGTAGCAACATCTACTAACCCGAGTAAACCAAAGGTACTGTTAATCCAGAAACGGTTAAAATGAATAATCGCTTTCTTCGGTTTTCCCTGCAGTAAATAGTTTACCGCACTGGCTGGCTCATCAAGGTTACTGAGCATATTACGAACCCCTGCTGTCACAGGTTTAGGAATACTATCCCACCCGACGGCAACCGGTCGTAAAAAATAGGGATCGAGCACTGTGTAGTTGAAATTCCACATAGTGCGGTTAAACCCCTCAAACGGATCATAAATCTCTGAGTTTGAGTCTGTTACCTGTGTGTTTACTTTTGTGGCGTCTGCTTTTTCCGCCGTTGTTGAACAACCGGCCAATAAACTGGTTGCCAGAAGCAAGCTAAGCGCGATTTTGTTATCCATGTTGTTCCATTGAGTGAACGTTAGCTCACATTAAATTCGTTATTAAGGTTTCTGTTTATCAATGGTGATATTAACCTGCGCCTGACCATCAAAAACCAGTGGCTGGCTTTCGCCGTACCAATCACCTGATTGTGGCATTGCCTGCCCGTCAAGCGATAAACGGGCACGCACCACCAGATTCTTTATTTCACTCAACGGGCGGTCTGCTATCATCGCATCAGCGCCACTGAGCGTTACCTGTAATGGAAAACGGCTAATCGGTATCTGTTTGGCGGCCACCGGAATCGGTGAACCAGCTTCTAAAGCCGATACGTAGAGCACTTTCGCGTCTGATAGAGCCGCTTGCGCTTGCGATGAAATAGCCACATTTACGCTAACCGAGGTCTTCGGCGCACTGATCTGTTGTTCGGCCTGCGCCATACTGCGTTGCACAACTGTGATCCGGCTATCACCTTCTGGCAATAATTTTAGCATAATTTTCCATGCACTGATGGCTTGTGGGTAATCGCCACGCTCATAAGCACTAAATGCCAGTAAACTGAGTGCCTGAATATTAGTATGATCAGTACGCAAAACATCGGCCAACAAGCTGCGGCCTTGCTGATTATCTTGCTCATCGGTCGATAAAATCAGGGCTTGTGCGTAACTAAGTTGAATACTTGAGTTATTCGGGCTAAGCGTATTGGCTTTAGCCAGTGAGTGAGTTGCCATTGAAGCATCACCCAATGCCAACCCTACACGCCCAAGCAATAACCAGCCTTGCGCATCATCCGGTTCTTGTTGCAAACGGGTACGCAGCGCCAGTGCAAACTGCGTGAGCTCTTCTTTTGTCAGCGGATTTTTATCCTCTTCCATCACCCGTTTTGACAGTGCCGGCAGATTGTTTGCCACCTGCTGCCATGCACTCACCTCAGAATATGCCCCTGATCCCCAATACAAACCGATACTCAGCCCCGCCAGTACGAGCACACCGGGCAGCAGAACCCAACGGCTTAACGGTGCTGCCGACGTGGTGCTGGCCACTGGAATATCATCCAGCAGTGTTTGTTGCAGCTCGCTGACCATCTCCTGACGCTGTGGCAATAGCCCCTGATCATCATCACTATCAAGTTCACGCAGGCGATCATTAAAGAAGGCTTTATTCAATGCATCGCGTGATCTGTTGTCAGCATGATGATGTTGTCTGAACGCGGGTAAGACAAACGCTAAACAAACCAGCAGCAATAACAGTGCGGCAGTCATCCAAAATAGCATCATGATTCATCCTTTTTTGCGGCAACCGGTTTTAACAGATCGTCCAATCGCGCCTGCTCTTCTGCGCTCAGCATCACCACATCGATACCCTTAGCGTCATAACCTTTTGAACCGTTATTCTCGCCAGCACGCTTATGTTGAGAGCGCCCCTTACGGCTACGTGCGACAATCACTCCCGCCCCGAGCAGCACAAACAACAGTGGAGCAACCCACAAAATCAGGGTTGCCGGAGTCAGCGGGGGGTCATAGGTGACAAAATTCCCATAGCGATCAACCATATATTGTACGATTTGATCTTTGCTATAGCCTTTTTGCTGTAATTCATACACTTTTTGCCGCATATCCGTTGCGATAATAGCCGTTGAGTCGGCGATATTATTGTTCTGGCATTTTGGGCACCGCAACATCTCTGTCAGGCTGCGATACTCTTGTTCTTGCTGTGGGCTGCTAAATTCAAACGTATCTACCGTTGCCCACACGCTACCAGCCAGCACTAATCCGGCAACTAACGCGCTGCACTGCGCAATGACTCGGCCACTAAAGCCTGACTTTCGGCGCGATGTATTGCGCAAGATCATGATTGCTTTTCCTGTAGTTTTTCATACAACGGTTTTAAGGTAGTCTGCCAAACTTGTTCATTCACATCACCCACATGGCGGTAACGCACAATCCCTTTTCCGTCGATTACAAAGGTTTCCGGCGCGCCGTATACACCTAAATCCATGCCTAACAAACCACTCCCATCAAACAAACTGTACTGGTAAGGGTTACCCAAATCATTCAGCCATTTTACCGCTTTGGTGCGGTCATCCTTATAATTCAGGCCAATGATCCGAACACCGTTTGCAGCCAGTTGATTGAGGTATTTGTGTTCGGCATAGCAGGTCGGGCACCACGTTGCCCACACATTCAGCAGCATCGGCTGGCCGGTCACAAACAGGCTACGATCGTACTCTTTACCCGGCTGATTGAGTGACTCAAGCGTAAACTCTGGCACCGGTTTTCCTACCAATGCAGATTCCAAGGTTGTTGGGTCTTCTCCGCCAGCATTACGAATGAGCTGAACCAAAAATGCCACAACAACCACTAAAAATAGAACAAGGGGGATATACAGCAGATTACGTTTC
>CAMTGL010000060.1 GCA_947071955.1 uncultured Plesiomonas sp. | reverse complement strand
CCACCAGATCGTATTACGGGTGGTATCATCGCGGACAATGTATTTATCTTTCGGGGAACGGCCGGTAAAAATACCGGTATCAACAGCCACTGCACCCATATTGGTGACAATGCCACGCTCATAGCCGGAAAGGTTTTTGCAGGTTTCTTCTTGGAATAGCAGTTCGTAGGATGGATTGTAGATGATCTCGTTAACGTCTTTGATTCCGTAACTGGCCAGATCCAAGACGATTGGGCTTTCTACCTCTAATACACTCATCTTTCAGCTCCTTTGTAATTGGATAATTCCTTGTTCCTAATAACCATACTAATGATGTGCCTAATCGATACAGCGAGCATCATCAAACTTTGGTTATTATTTTTAAGGGAAACACAAAGAAATGGCGGGAATGTTCCCGCCTTGTGATCAGTGTAGCTGATTTGATGAATTTGTGTGTGATCCGTTTCGAAGTGCCTGAATATCTATCGCATCGAATCGGTAATGGGCTTGGCAGTAGTCACAATGCATATCAATTTCACCATTTTCCGACAGAATCTGCTCTATTTCTAACGGATCTACAGTCAAAATTGCTGCGCCAGAGCGCTCGCGTGAGCAGGTGCAGCTAAAACAGACCGCTTGGGCTGGATAGACAGTCACCTCTTCTTGATGATACAGGCGATACAGCACCTCTTCGGCCTCAAGCCCGAACATTTCATCAGCGGTCATGGTGGATGTCAGTTGGCTCAAATGCTCGAACTCATCGCCATTAGCGTGTTCATCGGGCAGCACTTGCAGCAGGAAACCGCCGGCAACTGGCTGACCCTGATGCGCGCCGGTCAGCAAAAATAGGCGGGTTGGTAACTGTTCAGACTGGGCAAAATAGCCTTCAAGACACTCGGCCAGCGTTTCACCTTCCAGACCCACAATTCCCTGATAACGCTCACCCTGATTAGGGGTGATGGTGATCACTAAATGGCCTTGGCCTATCATCTGGCGCAGAGTCATCTCATCGCTGATATCACCCTGAACACGGGCTACACCACGCAGTTTTTGCAGGTGATCGCCATTAATGACCGCCAGACGTAACGGGCCATCACCTTGCAGTTGTACGGTGATTGTGCCTTCAAACTTCAATGTTGCGGTTAGCAAACTGGTGGCAACCAGCATCTCACCGAGTAACCGTTGTACCGGCAGTGGATAGTCGTGATTATTCAGCATCTGCTGATAAGTCTCAGCCAGACGCACCATCTCACCACGCACCGACACTTTATCAAACAGATAGCGATGCAGTTGGTCGTGTGTGTTTAAGCTCGGGGAGGTATGATCATGATTGTGCATAACGTTCTCTCGATTAGCGTTTTTGATGGCGAGCGGTTACTCGGCATCGTTATATTTAAAACGGAGCAGATCGCGGCGCTCTTTTTTATCTGGCCGTCGATCAGGGTGCGGCATCGATAATGCATTCATTTTACGTGCAAGGCTGACTTGCTCACGCTGCTGAATGCTCTCTGCTGTCTCTTGATACATCAATTGTGCTTCAACAGCACTGCGGCGCTGTTCTGCAACTAATAAGATAATCACGGTACGCGCATCATTTCCCTGCCGCAACGTCAGGGTTGCACCCAGTTCAACCAGTTTGCTCGGCTTACTGCGTTGACCGTTATAGTGAACTTTACCGCCTTCCACCATTTCACGTGCCAGAGCCCGCGTTTTATAAAAGCGCGCTGCCCAGAGCCATTTATCTAATCGTACTGCCGGTAGGCTATCTGCCCCCTGCAGTGACGTGCCTTTTTCAAGGCGGCTTTTTCCGCGCATTGGCTACCCTGCTATGACTCACTGTATATGAGAAAAGTATCTCACTTCTCTGGTTGGAAGCCTACTGTTGTGAATAAGGGCACAAATTGCATATGGCGTAGTGGGAATATGTGGAAAATAGTAGAGGCAATAAGTGGTATCTCGCTGAAAAAGGTTATTTTCAATTACGCTAAATTAGTGGGCTAATCAAGTTGTTTTATTGTGATTTTAACTGAAACATTCAAAAAAAAAGTTGTAACGTATTTCAGCGGGTAATGATTTATTACATACTATTGCAATAATCTGTCACTCTGTTTCTTTATGTCATTATGTCATTTTAAAGGATGGCTGATTCTCTTTTGCAGAGCACTTGCTGTTTAGCCTGCGGGTTGTCTATAAAAGTAATAAAATAATACGATCAGTGATGTTAATTATTCGTTGCATAGTTATGATTGCCCAAGCATGTTCTCGGGTTAAAATATAGGGAAATAACAGTGGTTTTGTTTGCCCGATTTTCGGCAGTGTTGCATCAATGCACTCAAGCACAATGGCAAGATCGTTGCGCCCGTTGGCTGCAACGCGCCTTGTGGCTGGCCTGTGCATGGAGCATCGGCCAATGGGTTTGGTTAATCTGGCCAGTTCCTGAGCCTCTACTATTACCTCCTATTGCGCGGGTACAGGCAACCGCACCCTCAGCCAACTCACTGACTGAAGCCGATCTTGGCATTGTTTTTCAGCAACAGTGGTTTGGTTCGTTATCCCCCGTAAAATCAGCGTCAGAGCCGGTCAAAAAAGTGGTTGTACCTACCAAACTTAATTTTGTGTTACGCGGGGTCGCGCCAAGTCAAGACTCTAGCCGCAGTGTTGCGGTGATAGAGGCGCAGGGCAAACAGCAGAGCTATATGCTGGGGGAAAAAATTGCAGGTTCAAATGTCATTTTGCTGGCAGTTGAACCTTTACAAGTGCTGCTTGATAACGCCGGTCAACATGAAATTTTACGCTTACCGGGTGAGCCGGCTGCTCTCGAACCTTCGGCCTCCTCTGCACGTGGTAATTCCGCCAGCAGCAACCTGCCAGCCAATACAGCCGAGCAAGAAACGCTGGTTGCCGATACCGCTGCTGACAGCGGGGTTGCCGAAGGGAGTGTTGTGAAAGCTGATCTGGCGGAAGTCCGCGCCTTAATTGCGCGTGATCCACAAAAGGTTCTGAACTACATCCGCTTAAGCCCAGTACGTAAAGAGAAAACATTGGTCGGCTACCGCGTTTCACCGGGGGCCAACCGTGCCCTGTTTGATTCGTTTGGCTTGAAAGATCAGGATATTGCGGTGGCGCTAAACGGGCTGGATTTAACCGACGATAAGCAAGCGTTGCAAGTGATGCAACAGCTGGCCACGCTTCCCAGCATTACCCTAACTGTACAGCGTGCAGGAATGCGTTACGACATTCTGATCACGCCTTAAATTTTGATGGATATTTGCGTAATACAAGGGCAAACCATGATTAATAACATCGCACCCGAATCTTCAGCTCGGTTCAGGTTTGCCTGCAAGCGGGTAAAACCCACATTAAAAGCGTTAATGATCGCCTCTTTACTGATGGTACAAGGGGTAGCTTGGGCAAACGAGTTTTCGGCAAATTTCAAAGATACTGATCTAAATACTTTTATTGATACGGTCGGCCGCAACTTAAATAAAACCATTATTACCGACCCGACAATACAGGGGCGAATCAACGTTCGCAGTACTGAGCTATTAACCGAGCGCCAATATTACCAACTGTTTTTGAATGTGTTGCAGGCCAACGGGTATTCGGCGATCCCAATGGATAACGGCGTGCTTAAAGTGGTGAAGTCTCGCGATGCAAAAACAGAGCCGCTGCCGGTTGTCAGTAATGGCACGGGGGGCTTTGAAGGTGATGAGATGGTCACCCGCGTTGTTCCGGTACGTAATGTCTCGGTACGGGAATTAGCCCCTTTGTTACGCCAGCTGATTGATAGCGCAGGCTCGGGTAACGTGGTCAACTATGATCCATCGAATGTGATCATGTTGACGGGGCGGGCATCGGTGGTAAACCGTTTGGCTGATGTCATTCATCGGGTTGATTTAACCGGTAATAAAGCATCAGAGGTGGTTGCGCTGCGTAACGCCTCTGCTTCAGAGATGGTGCGAGTGGTTGATAGCCTCAATAAAGCCAATGATCAGAACCAGCCTGCAACCTTGAAATCGCAAGTAGTTGCCGATGAGCGAACCAATAGCATTGTAATCAGCGGTGATCCGGCAGTACGTGAGAGCCTCAAACGCTTGGTAAGGCAGCTCGATTCTGAAATTGAAAACACCGGTAACAGCCGGGTGTTTTACCTCAAATACAGTAAAGCCGAAGATTTGGTGGAAGTGCTCAATCAGGTCAGCGGCACGCTGAAAGCCGGTAAAGATGCCCAACAGGGGCAGGCCGGTGGCGGTTCGCGTGGTAATGCACTGGTCTCTATCGCCGCCAATAAAAATACCAATGCGCTGGTGGTCACCGCCCCGCAAGACATCATGCAGTCTTTGCAAAGTGTGATTGCCCAGCTTGATGTTCGTCGTGCACAGGTGCATGTCGAGGCGCTGATTGTTGAGATAGCCGAAGGTAATAACGTCAACTTTGGCGTGCAGTGGGGGTCAAAAAATGCCGGTTTAGTGCAGTTTGCCAACGGCAACCAGATCCCAATAGGATCGCTTGCTGGCGCACTGTATCAGGCTAAACCTGAAAAGGGTTCAACCATTATTAATGATAACGGCTCAACCACTATTAACCCGGATAAACCCGGTGATATCTCTGCGTTAACCCAGTTGTTAAGCAGTTACAGCGGTGCGGCGGTGGGTATTGTGAAGGGTGATTGGGCCGCCTTAGTACAGGCCGTTAAAACTGACTCAAACTCAAACGTGCTCTCAACTCCAAGTATCACCACGCTCGATAACCAAGAAGCCTCATTTATGGTCGGGCAGGATGTTCCAGTGCTGACCGGTTCAACTACCGGTTCTGATAATAAAAACCCGTTTAATACCGTTGAGCGGAAAAAAGTCGGCACCATGCTGAAAGTCACCCCACAGATCAACGAAGGGAATGCGGTTCAGCTGACCATTGAACAAGAAGTTTCAAAAGTGGAAGGCCAAACCAACCTTGATGTGGTATTTGCCGAGCGTAAGCTGAAAACCACCGTACTGGCCGATGATGGCGATCTTATCGTACTGGGTGGTTTGATTGATGATCAAAGTGGTGAAAGTGTCGCAAAAGTGCCATTACTGGGCGATATTCCGATTTTAGGCCACCTGTTTAAGTCAACGTCGAACAAGAAAGAGAAACGCAATCTGATGATCTTTATCCGCCCAACTATCCTGCGTGATGGCATGGCGGCTGATGGCGTTTCCCAGCGTAAATATAACTATATTCGTGCCGAGCAACTCTATCGTGATGATAAAGGCATGAGCTTGATGCCGCAGACACCGTTGCCAATTTTACCTGAATACGGTAAAGACGCAGATCTGCCAGCAGAGGTACGTGCATTCCTGAATGCGCGGGGGATCAAGGCATGAGTGAGCAGACCGCTGAGCTGCCATCACGCCGCTTGCCGTTCAGCTTTGCCCGCCGTTTTGGGGTGATTCTGGATACGGAATCTGGGCCTCAAGGTGCAGATTCGGCTACGGCTGCTCCTGCGTCAGAGGGCCAAATACTGCCTGATGCCACTCAGCGTGTGTGCGTCTACCATGCGCAACCGCTGGGCCTTGAAGTGCTGCTTGAGTTGCGGCGAGTGATTGGCAGTGCGTTTCGTTTGCAAGTGCTTGATCCTGCCGAGTTTGAACAGCGGCTGACCCAATCTTATCAGCGTGACTCGAGCGAGGCGCGCCAGCTAATGGAAGACATCAGCGCCGAGGGTGACTTTTACACGCTAGCAGAAGAGCTGCCGCAGACTGAAGATCTGCTCGAAAGCGAGGATGACGCGCCGATCATCAAGCTGATCAACGCCATGCTTGGTGAGGCCATCAAAGAGGGCGCATCCGATATTCATATCGAAACGTTCGAGAAAGTGCTGGTGATCCGCTTTCGAATTGATGGCGTACTGCGTGAAGTGCTGCGTCCGAGCCGGAAACTGGCCACCTTACTGGTTTCGCGGATCAAAGTGATGGCGCGGCTGGATATTGCTGAAAAGCGCATTCCGCAGGATGGCCGCATTGCACTGCTACTTGGCGGACGGGCGGTGGATGTTCGGGTTTCAACGATGCCATCGAACCACGGCGAGCGGGTAGTACTGCGTTTGCTGGATAAAAATCAGGCGCGTCTGACGCTGAGTCATTTAGGCATGCAGCCGCAAATGAGCGTGATTTTCCGCTCACTGATCTTCAAACCACACGGTATTTTACTGGTCACCGGCCCGACAGGTTCGGGGAAAAGTACCACCTTGTACGCCGGTTTACAGGAGCTCAACAGCCAAGAGCGCAATATCCTGACGGTGGAAGACCCGATTGAGTACACCCTTGAGGGGATCGGACAAACACAGGTTAACAGCAAAGTGGATATGACCTTTGCCCGTGGGTTACGCGCCATTTTGCGTCAAGACCCTGATGTGGTGATGATCGGTGAGATTCGCGATCTGGAAACTGCACAAATTGCCGTACAAGCTTCGTTAACTGGCCATCTGGTGCTTTCCACTCTGCACACGAATACCGCGGTTGGTGCAGTGACCCGTTTGCGCGATATGGGGATTGAGCCGTTTCTGATCTCCTCAAGCTTGTTAGGTGTATTGGCCCAGCGCTTGGTGCGCACTTTGTGTATTGATTGCCGCCGTCCGGCAGAGGCAACCGATGAAGAGCGTAAAGCGCTCGGTGTCAGCCACGCCAACTCGGTTACGCTTTATCATGCTGAAGGTTGTCCGAAGTGTAATCAGAAAGGTTATCGCGGGCGTACGGGCATCCATGAGTTACTGGTCGTTGATGAGTCAGTGCGTGAGATGATCCACTCCGATGCCGGAGAGCAGCAGATAGAGCGTTATGCGCGTCTGCACAGCCCGAGCATTCGTGATAACGGCATGAGCAAAGTCTTGGCTGGGATCACAACACTCGAAGAAGTCTTGCGCGTTACGCGGGAGGGATAATGGCGGCCTACCAATACCGCGCCCTGAGCGCCAGCGGCAAAACTGAAAAAGGGGTGATTGAGGCCGACTCAGCACGGCAAGCTCGTCAACTGTTGCGCGATAAAGGCCTGTTACCGACTGAGCTGACCGAAAGTACATCGCGTCAGTCCGTTGATGCTGATGGCGTAAAAACAGCGACCCCGCGCTGGCAGCGTGGCGCGAGTGCCGCTGATCTTGCGCTGATAACCCGCCAATTAGCCACGCTGGTTCAGGCATCGATGCCACTTGAAGAGTGTTTACGCGCCGTGGGTGAGCAGTGCGAAAAACCGCACCTGAAAACACTGATGTTTGCGGTGCGCTCACGGGTACTCGAAGGCTATACACTGGCAGACAGCCTGCGCGCGCACCATAAAGTGTTTGATGAACTGTTTTGCGCCATGGTAGCCGCCGGTGAAAAATCAGGTCATCTGGATGCGGTCTTGAACCGGCTGGCCGATTACACCGAACAGCGCCAGCATATGAAAGGCAAAATGCTGCAAGCGATGCTCTATCCACTGGTACTGACCGTGGTTGCAATCGGGGTTATCGGTATTTTGCTGGCCTCGGTCGTGCCAAAAGTGGTTTCGCAGTTTGAGCATTTAGGGCAGGCACTGCCTACCTCGACCCAGATACTGATTATCCTCAGCGATGGCGTTCGTGCATACGGGCTGTTTATCGTGATAGCCCTCGTGGTGATTTCGGTGTTGTGGCAGCGATTGTTGCAGCGTCCGACAGTACGCCTGCTGTGGGATAAACGCATTTTACGTGTGCCACTGGTCGGTAAAGTGAGCCGTGGGCTTAATACCGCCCGTTTTGCCCGTACGCTCAGTATTTTGTCATCCAGCAGTGTGCCCTTGCTTGAAGGCATGCAAATTGCCGCCAGTGTTGCCTCTAACCGCTATGTTGAACAGCAGGTCATGGCCGCATCAGAGCGCGTGCGTGAAGGTACTAGCCTGCGTGCCGCGCTCGATGAAAGCAAACTGTTCCCGCCGATGATGCTGCATATGATCGCCTCAGGTGAGCGCAGTGGTGAACTTGAACAGATGCTGACACGAGCTGCCGATAACCAAGACAGGGAGTTTGAATCATTAGTCAGCCTTGCATTGGGTGTGTTTGAACCGGTGCTGATTGTCAGTATGGCTGGCATTGTTCTGTTTATCGTGATCTCTATTTTGCAGCCGATGCTGCAGCTTAACAATATGGTCGGTATGTAAACCGCAGGCCGGTGATCGGCGTACTATTTTCAGGAGTTAACCTATGTCAGAGATTAAAATTATGCCTAAAAACCGTTTTTCTCGCCGTCAGCAGACATCCCCCAAGCAGGGTTTTACCTTGCTAGAAGTGATGGTGGTGATTGTTATTTTGGGTATTTTGGCCAGTTTGGTTGTGCCTAATTTGCTTGGCAACAAAGAGAAAGCCGATCAGCAAAAAGTGGTCAGCGATATTGTTGCGCTTGAGAACAGTCTGGATATGTACAAGCTTGATAACAGTGTTTACCCGACAACCGAACAGGGTTTACAGGCACTGGTCAGCAAGCCATCGGGAACACCTGAGCCGCGTAATTACCGTGAGGGTGGCTATATCAAACGTCTGCCACAAGATCCGTGGGGCAATGAGTATCAGTATCTTAGCCCAGGCGAAAAAGGCAGCACCGATATCTACTCATTAGGCTCTGATGGACAAGAGGGCGGTGAAGGCAGTGCGGCGGATATTGGTAACTGGAACATTAACGAGTACCAAAAATAGTGATCCGCCGTGGCTTTACTCTGCTTGAAATGATGCTGGTGATCTTTTTGATTGGCCTAACCGGCAGTGGCGTAATGATGATGTTGCCCGACAGCAAGCAAGATCAGGCCAAAGAGGAGGCGCAGCGCTTTTTGGCACTGGCGCAACTGGTGCAAGAGGAAGCCACACTGGGCGGCCGTTTATACGGTATTCGTATTGAGAAAGCCGGTTATCAATTGATGCAATTAGAACAGGGAAAGTGGCAGCCGCTGCGCGATCAAAAATTTACTACCGCAGTCACGCTGCCGCAGGGCCTGACGCTTGATCTCACGCTGGGCCAGTACCGCTGGCAAAATGCGCAAGAGAGTGAGTTGGAACTGAGCCGTACCCGCTTGAGCCTGCATGATGAAAGCACCTCTCTCAATGATGGGCAGGATAAAGACAAGCAGCCGTTGCCGCCGCAAATTTGGCTCGATGCTGGCGGTGACTCTCTGCCTTTTACCTTGCGCTTTAAAACTGCGGAGCCTGCTGCGGGCAATGATCTGCCGTGGGCCGTTGAGGGCGAAGAGAGCGGAGAGTTACAGATAGTGGCTCCGGCTGGGCAGGGCCGCAAATGAAGCGCGGTTTTACACTGTTGGAAGTGCTGGTGGCGCTGGCAGTTTTTGCCGTGGCTGCTTTGGCCGTGATGCAGGCGGCCAGTGGCCATGTCCGCAGTTTAAGCCTACTGGAAGAGAAATTGTTTGCCGGTTGGGTGGCTGAAAATCAGCAAGCGTTGCTGGCGTTAATGCCCGCAGCCGAAAGAGTGCGAGAACAGCGCGGCCAGACCGAACTGGGTGGCCAGATCTGGTATTGGCGCAGTAAACCGGTGAAAACTGAAACCCCGTTGTTACAGGCCATTGATCTGAGTGTCAGCCCGCAGGCGAGCATGTCACCCACTTCAACAGTACTGCGCAGCTATTTTAGTCGTGATGATCGTGCGGCGGAGAACCCATAATGCGGCGCATGAGAGTCTCATCCGGTTTTACTCTGCTTGAGCTATTGGTCGCGATTGCCATTTTTGCCTTTTTGACCATGAGTGCTTATCAGGTGGTTGATGGCGTGCGGCGTACTGATGTAATTAGCCGAGAAAATAGTGCCCGTCTGATTGAGCTGCAAAAAAGCATGCAATATTTACAGCGCGATTTGGGGCAAATGCTGGCCAGACAAGTGCGCAGTGACTTTGCCGATCCTGAACCGGCGTTGCTGGTTGAAAATGGCTTGCTCGGCTCTGACAGTATGGGAATTCGGGTTGTGCGCGGCGGGCTGGTTAACCCGCAAATGCAGTTGCCCCGTAGTCAGCTATTACGGGTTGGGTATCGGGTAAAAGATAGGCAGCTCCAACGTCTGGTTTGGCCGGTGGTTGATGCCCCGAGCCGTACTGAACCGACTGTGCGTACGGTTTTGAATAATGTCGAAAATATGAAATTCGCCTTTTATAACGGTGAGCGCTGGCAAGATGGCTGGACAGAAGCCAGCAGCCTGCCACAAGC